>JBKBVC010000370.1:0-2796 GCA_046289805.1 Tabrizicola sp. | reverse complement strand
GGCCTTCGCCAGCGCCCGTTCCGGCACATCGCCCGACAGGGTGATGACAAGGACCGGGAATTCCGAGATGTTGACCTCGTTGACCGTGGGCTCGTCGGCGCCGTCGGGCAGCTCGGCCCGCGCCTGATCGACCTTGGTCCGCACGTCGTCCAGCGCCTTCTTCAGGTCGGCGCCGGCCTGGAACTCGATCACCACGTTCCCGCCGTTCTGATAGGCGGTCGAGGTCATCTTCTTGATGCCGGTGATCGACTTGAGCGCCGTCTCCATCGGCCGCAACAAGAGCCGCTCGCTGTCCTCGGGCGAGATGCCGTCGTAGTGCAGGCTGACATAGAGGATCGGGATCTGGATGTCCGGCTCGGCCTCCTTGGGGATCGAGACATAGGCCATCGCCCCGGCCAGCATCAGGAACAGCAGGACCGAGATCGTCAGCCGGGCATTGGCGATGGCGGTTTCGACCAGTCTCATTGCCCGATCCCCGCGGCGACCTTCACGATATCCCCGTTGCGCACGAGGTCCTGTCCGGCAGTGATGATCCGCACGCCTTCCGGGACGCCGGTGACGACAAGGCCCTCGGGCGTGTCGTCTATGATCGTGACGGCGGCAAATTGCGCGACGTTGTCGTCGCCCACCACGCGCAGGCCCAGCTTGCCTTCGTCCGACAGGGTGATGATCGAGCGCGGCACCACCACGGCCCGGACCGGCGCGGCAAAGATCGAGACCTGCGCCGTCATCCCCGAGGGCAGCGTCATGCGCGGGTTCGGCAAGGCGATCTCGATCGGGAAGGTCCGCGTCTGGGCCGAGGCTTCCCGTGCCACCAGCCGCACGGTCCCGTCCATTTCGGTGCCGTTGACCAGCCGCACCCTGGCGGTCGATCCGACCGTTACCGCCGCAAGATCGACCTCGCTCACCTCGGCCTTCACCAGGATCGGGTCCAGCGACAGGATCGTGGCGACCGGAGTCCCGGTCTGCACCCATTCGCCCAGTTCCACCGACACGCTATCGACAACCCCAGCGAAAGGTGCCTTCAGCCGCAGCCGGTCGGCGGCCGCGCGGGCGCGGTTCAGCTCGGCCTGGGCCGCGTCGCGTGCGGATCGCGCATTGGCCAGGTTCGATTCCGACGTGCTGCCGCCCTCGTAAAGCCGCTGTGCAACTTCCAGGTCGCGTTCCTTCTGGGCCAGGGCGATGCGGGCGATCTCTTCCTGGGCGACCGTCTCGGGGCCTTCCAGTTCCATGACCACCTGCCCTGCCGCCACCATGCCCCCCTTGGTCAGGGCCAGAGCGGCAATCACGCCCTCGGCCCGCGCAGCCAGATCGGTGCGCTTGTCGGCCTCGGTGATGCCGGACAGGCGGATGGCGCGGGCATGATCGACAAAGACCGGCTGGATCGCCGCCACGGTGCGCACCAGCGGCGCGGCCTCGGGCCTCGGGGCCTCGGGCGTCGGGATTTCCTTACCCTCGGCGACCTGCGCACTGCCGACCGAAGAGAATTCTCCGGTTGCAATCCATGCTCCGGCGACGACCAGGACGCAGATGGCGGCGATACGATGAAACTTCGGCATGGCAGACAGAATCCAGACAAGTGGTTGAATCTAAGTCATTTATTTGGCCTTCAATCGCAAAAGGCCACGGTCGCCGGGTGGGACGGGAAACTCGATACGCTGGTGCGGGAAGTGATACGCCTGGCACGGATCAAGGTCCAGACCGCGTGTACATGCGCTTTGGAGTTGACTCGGGCGCCGTTTGCCCCCATGTCCCCGCTGTCCGAAGTCAGCGCCCGCGTGAGGCGCCCTATGGCCCGGACGCAAGGTTCCCACCATCACGCAGGGGCGCCGCCGCGCGGCACGGTCACGGGCATTGGTCCGGGGCGAGGGTCGCGGGCCCTTTGAGGAATGGACGAACCCATGACCACCTTTGCCGACCTCGGCCTGTCGCCGAAAATCCTGAAAGCGCTGGAAAAGACCACGCTGAAGACCCCCACGCCGATCCAGGCGCAGGCGATCCCGCACATCATGCAGGGCCGCGACCTGATGGGCCTTGCCCAGACCGGCACCGGCAAGACCGCGGCCTTCGGCCTGCCGCTCCTTCACCGGCTTCTCGACATCGGCCATCCGCCGGGGCCGAAGCACGTCCGCGCCCTGATCCTGGCGCCGACACGGGAACTGATCGGCCAGATCAAGGACAATTTCGAGGTCTTCACCAAGGGCACCGCCGTCAAGGTGACGATGGTCGTCGGCGGCGCCTCGCTGTTCAAGCAGGCCCAGGCCTTGTCGCGCGGGACCGATGTCCTGGTCGCCACGCCGGGCCGGCTGATCGACCTTCTGGAACGCGGCGACGTGTCCTTGGAGAAATGCGGCTATCTCGTCCTCGACGAAGCCGATCACATGCTGGACATGGGCTTCATCCACAGCTTGCGGAAGATCGCCAGGCACATCCCGCTGAAACGCCAGACGCTCTTGTTCAGCGCCACCATGCCCAAGGACATCGGCGAGATCGCCGACACCTACCTGCGCGATCCGGTCAAGGTGCAGGTCGCACCGCCCGGCAAACCCGCCGACAGGATCAGCCAGGGCGTCCACTTCATCCCGAACGGCGACAAGGCGAAGCTGCTGGAGGACTACCTCAGGAAGCACCCGGGCGAGCAGGCCCTGGTCTTCGGCCGCACCAAGCACGGGTCCGAGAAGCTGGCCAGGCTCCTGGCCTCCTGGGGCTTCAAGGTCGGCTCGATCCACGGCAACAAGAGCCAGAACCAGCGCGACCGGACGCTGGGTGAGTTCAAGGCGGGAGAGCTTGACGTGC
>JBKBVC010000369.1:0-2799 GCA_046289805.1 Tabrizicola sp. | reverse complement strand
ACGACGAAGGCGCAGCCGACCACCTCGGCGCCGAGGCGCTCGATCAGGCGGATCCCGGCCTCGGCGGTGCCGCCGGTGGCCAGGAGATCATCCACGAGCAGCACCTTCTCGCCGGGCAGCATCGCATCGTCATGCACCTCGACCACAGCCTCGCCGTATTCCAGCCTGTAGGCCTGGGCGATGGTCTGGCCCGGCAGTTTGCCCTTCTTGCGGATTGGGACGAAGCCGGTTGACAGCTGATGCGCCACCGCCCCCCCCAGGATGAAGCCCCGCGCCTCGAGCCCGGCGACCTTGTCGATGCGCTGGCCGGCATAGGGGGCGAGGAGCTGGTCCACGCACATCCGGAACCCGCGCGGGTCGGCGAAAAGCGTCGTCACGTCGCGGAACAGGATCCCTTCGTGCGGGAAATCCACGATGGTGCGGATGTAGTCCTTGACGGTCTTCTTCATCGGGGATCCTTCAGAGAACGCGGCCTGCGACGGCGTCGAGCCTTGCCAGAAGCTCGGGATCGCGCTTGTCGGGGGCGGTCATGATGGCGTGGGTGAGCGCACGGTCGCAGCCGTGCGGGCAGGGTTGGCGGTCGGGGGGCATCAGGGCAGGCAGGCGCGCAACCAGACCGCGTGCGGCGGCAGCGTTGGCCTGGACCACCGCGATGACCTGTGCCACGTCCACCGCGCCGTGGCTGTCGTGCCAGCAGTCGTAGTCGGTGACCATGGCGAGGGAGGCATAGCAGAGCTCGGCCTCGCGGGCGAGGCGGGCTTCCGAGACGCCGGTCATCCCGATCACGTCCGCCCCCCAGGTGCGATACATCCGGCTTTCCGCGCGGGTGGAGAACTGCGGGCCCTCCATCGACAGGTAGGTGGCGCCCTCGTGGACCGTCAGGCCCTCGGAGCGGGCGGCCTGGGCGGCAAGCGCGCCGAGGCGGGGGCAGGTCGGGTCGGCCAGGCTGACATGGGCGACGCAGCCGGGCCCGAAGAACGACGGCGCGCGCCGGGTGGTGCGGTCGATGTACTGGTCCACCAGCACGAAATGGCCGGGTTCGAACTCTTCCCGGAGGCTTCCGACGGCCGAGACGGCGAGGATGTCCGTGCAGCCGAGCCGCTTCAGGGCGTCGATGTTGGCAAGGTAGGGGACGGAAGTGGGGGAATGGACGTGGCCGCGGCCGTGTCGGGGCAGGAAGGCCACGGGAAGGCCGTTCAGGCGACCGACGAGGATCTCGTCCGAGGGCTTGCCCCAGGGGGTCTTCACCTTCACCCAGGAGGCGCCTTCCAGCCCGTCGATCTGATAGACCCCCGATCCTCCGATCACGCCGAGCATGGTCTGCATTGGGGTCTCCCGCTTGTTGGTCGGGCGGGAGGATAACGGGGCGGGCGCGATGTGTCCACGGTGGACAAATGCGGTGATGGCTTGATTTTCAAGGGGTTGCGAATTTCCGTTAGGGTGGTGTCAACCATGGCGGAGGCGAGGTGGAGGGGCAGGATGCCTTGAAGGATCTTGCAGATCGCTTCGAGAGGATTTGCGGCGCTTCAGGCCTTGCGGCGGGGCAGCCGGTCCAGCCCCAAGGCCGCCAGTCCGACAGCCAGCCCCCAGAAGGCCGCGCCGATGCCGAAGGCGGCCATGCCCGAGGCGGTCACCACCACGGTGAGCGCGGCGGGCAGCCGCTGGTCGGCCTGCGCGAAGGCCCCGGGCAGGGCGCCGGGCCGGGGCGAGAGGAGCGCGCGCGCGACGAGGGCCGCGACGACCTCGGCCGGGAGCGCGGCCAGCAGGTCGAGCACCGTGGGGCTGAGCAGGCCCAGGACCAGCCAGGCCCCGGCGTAGAACAGGCCCACGATCCAGCGGCGGTCGCGATCGGGATGCACATCGGGGCCGAGGCAGATCGCAGCGGTGATCGCGGCCATCGACACGGTATGCGCGCCGAAGAAGGCGGTGACGGTCGAGATGATCCCGGTCGTGGTCAGCGCGGCCTGCACGGGCGGCTCATACCCCGCCGCGCGGAGGGTGGCGAAGCCGGGCAGGTTCTGCGAGGCCATGGTCACGAGATAGAGGGGCAGGCCGAGGCCGAGGACGACCGAGAGGCGGAAGGCCGGGACGACGGGTTCGAGGACCGGCGCAGCAAGGTGCAGGGTGGTCAGGTCGGACCCGGTGGCCAGCGCCAGCAGGATGCCGGTCGCGAAGGCGGCCAGGACCGCGAAGGCCGGGTTCCACAACCGCACGACCAGGAAGACCCCCACCATCGGCAGGACGAGGGCGGGCAGGCCTTGGGCGGCGGTGGCGCCCTTCAGGCAGAAGGGCAGCAGCACCCCGGCCAGCATGGCGGCGGCGATGCCATCGGGGATACGGGCCACCAGCGCGCCGAGCGGGCGGATCAGCCCGGTCGCGGCGATCAGGAGACCCGCCACGACGAAGGCGCCGACCCCTTCGGCGAAGGAAATGCCCGAGGTCGCGGCGATCAGCGCCGCGCCGGGCGTGGACCAGGCCAGCACGAGCGGCACCCGGGCCCGCCAGGACAGGAAGGCCGAGCCGATGGCCTTGCCGACACAGATCGCCAGAAGCCAGCTTGCCGTCTGCGCCGGGGTGGCCCCAAGCGCCAGGGCCGCAGAGAGCAGGATCGCCACCGAGGAGGCATAGCCGACAAGGGCCGCGACGGTTGCCGCCGAGATCATGGAGAGGCGCATCCAGTTCCCCTGCTTGCCGTATCAGCCGGCCGGCGGACTATTCCGCGCCCTGTCGGGGGCTGCAAGGGAAGAAAGGCGGCGGCTCCCAGGGAGGAGGAGAGGGAGCCGCCGCAAGCTCGGAGAT
>JBKBVC010000368.1:0-2802 GCA_046289805.1 Tabrizicola sp. | reverse complement strand
CATCGAGATCATGTTCGGTCGGCTCAAAGACTGGCGCCGCGTTGCTACCCGCTACGACAGATGCGCCACGGCCTTCCTCTCTGCCATCGCCCTCGCCGCAACCGTCATCTTCTGGCTTTGACGATCAATGAGTCTGGACCCTAAGGGAAGGTGCTTGCGTGCGGAGGCAGGAACATCAGAGGTCCGGCTCGCGCCGGACCTCAATCACTACCCGAACACCCGCGTCAGCGCGCCGTCGATGGCCGTGATGATCTCGTCGATGTCGTCCTTCGTCGCGATCAGCGCCGGGGACAGGCACAGCGTGTTGTTCAGCCCCGGCAGGCTCCGGTTCGTGGCGCCGATGATGACGCCTTGCGCCATGCAGTCGGCGACGACGGCCTGAACCATCTTCTCGGGCGCGGGTTCCTTGGTGGCTCGGTCAGTCACCAGCTCTGCCCCGAGGAACAGGCCCTTGCCGCGCACGTCGCCGATGATCCTGTGCCTGTCCATCAGCGCGCGCAGCCGGTCGAGGCAGTAGTCGCCCATATCGAGGGTGTTCTGCAGCAAGCCCTCTTCCTCGATGATCTTCATGTTCTCCAAGGCCGCCGCCGGGCCGGAGGTGCAGCCGCCGAAGGTGGAGATGTCGCGGAAGTAGCTGAGGGGGTCCGAGGCGTCGTCCTTGAACATCTCGAACACGGCTTCCGTGGTCACGGTGCAGCTGATCGCGGCATAGCCCGAAGCGACGCCCTTGGCCATGGTCACGAAATCGGGCTTGATGCCGAAATGCTGGTAGCCGAACCAGGTGCCGGTGCGGCCCACGCCGCAGACGACCTCGTCAATCGCCAACAGGATGTTGTATTTCCTGCAAATCTCCTGCACCCGCTCCCAGTAGCCCTGCGGAGGCACGATGACGCCGCCGCCGGCGGTCACGGGTTCGAGGATCAGGCAGCCGACGGTGTCGGGGCCCTCGCGCAGGATCACTTCCTCGATCGCGTCGGCAGCACGCTCGCCGTAGTTCTCCACGTCCCACTGCTTGCGATATTCCAGGCAGTGCGGCACGCGGACAAAGCCGTCGGGGAACGGCCCGTACTGCATCGCGCGCTGGTCCTGGCCCGAGGTGGCAAGCGCGGCGATGGTGGTGCCGTGATAGTCGCGGTCACGATACAGGATCTTCCACTTCTTGCCGCCGTGGTGCCGGTGCGCGATCTGGCGCACCATCTTGTAGACCTTCTCGTTCGCCTCTGACCCGGAGTTGTTGTAGTAGACGCGGCTCATGCCCGGCATCTTCTCGATCAGGGCCTTGGAGAACAGCGCGCCCGGGACCGAGCCGGCGGAACCCGCGAAATAGTTCAGCTTCAGGAGCTGGTCGCGGACGGCATTGGCGATCCTTTCGCGGCCGTAGCCCACGTTGACCGTCCAGACCCCGCCGGAGACGGCGTCGATGTGTTCCTTGCCCTTGGCATCCCAGACCCGCATCCCCTTGCCTTCGACAATGACGCGGGGATCGACGGTTTCATACTGCTTGTGCTGCGACAGATGGTGCCAGACATGGGCGCGGTCGGCCTCGACCACGGCGCCGATGTCGTTCATGCCTGCATAATCTTCCACGGGGGGCGTCCTTTCGAATGGTTTCGCGCGGCAGTATAGAGGGCGTCGGCACCGGGCTTTAGGACCAGAGACCGGACGCCGATAGAGCCAGTCAGGCGCGGGTATAGTCGCGGTACCAGTCTACGAAACGGGCAAGACCGGTGGCAAGGTCGGTCTGCGGACGGAAGCCGGTCAGGCGTTCCAGGAGCGTGCAGTCGGCCCAGGTCGCGGGCACATCGCCGGGCTGCATGGGCATCAGGTTCAGCACCGCCTTTCGGCCGAGCAGCCGTTCCAGCGTGCGGATGAAGTCCATCAGGTGCACCTTGTCGCTGTTGCCGATGTTGACGACACGCCAGGGTGCGACGGGGCTGAGGCTGTCGCCCTCGACCGGCGCGCCGCGCGCGCCAGGTGCGGGCGGGGCCAGCGGCAGGAGGCGGGCGACACCTTCGACCAGGTCCTCGACCGCGGTGAAATCGCGCCAGAGCTCGCCCTGGTTGTAGACGTCGATCGGCTCGCCCTGAAGAATGGCCCGGGCGAACTTGAAATAGGCGAGGTCGGGCCGGCCCCAGGCGCCATAGACGGTGAAGAAGCGGAACTGCGTCACCGGCAGGCCCCAGAGATGGGCGTAGGAATGCGAGAGCACCTCGACCGCCTTCTTGGTCGCGGCATAGACGGTCAAAGGGTGGTCGGTGCGGTCGGTCTCGCGGAAGGGCATCTCGGGGTTGGCGCCGTAGACCGAAGAGGTGGAGGCCATCATCAGATGCCGGACACCTGACTGCCGTGCTACCTCCAGCACGTTGAAACTGCCGGTGAAATTGGTTTCGACATAGGAACGGGGATGCGTCAGGCTGTAGCGAACCCCGGCCTGGGCGGCGAGGTGGATGATGGCATCGGGCGCGAAATCCGCGGCCACGCGCTCCAGCGTGGCCATGTCCTCCAGCATCGCCTCGGTGGCGGAGAACCCCGGCATCCCGGCCAAGAGCGCGTGGCGCTGCCGCTTCAAGGCGACATCATAATAGGGGGTCATGCCGTCGTAGCCATGCACCCTGTACCCCGTTGCCAGCAGGTGGCGGGCGAGATGGAAGCCGATGAAGCCGGCCGTGCCGGTGATGAGGACCTTCTGCACCTGACCCTTCCCTTCCTCTCTGCGGCGGACAATCCCCGCCCCCCTCGGACAAGTCAAGCCGCGCGGGCGCAACCTCTTGCCATTGCCCTTGCAGCCGCCGTCGGGTTCCG
>JBKBVC010000367.1:0-2802 GCA_046289805.1 Tabrizicola sp. | reverse complement strand
CCGCGAAGGAGATCGCGGTGATGAGGAAGGTCTGCGCGATGGAGACGCCGGTGAAGACCTGGAAGATCCAGGCCAGCGACAGGCCCATCGCCGCCGCGAAAGCGTAGAAGAACAGCTGCGCGGCTGCGGCCGACATTCGGTTGATCATCGCGCCGAAGGCGAAGACCATGATCAGCGGCAGGAACATCGCCACCCAGCCGAGGATGGTCATCGAGCCGGTCGCCGGGTTCCGCAGGATGGAGAACAGCTGGTCCGACGAGCCGACCGCCCATGCGACGCCGGCCGTCACCAGCATCGCCACGGACATCAGCCCGTAAACCTTGTTCATGTGGGCGCGAAGCCCTTCGTCGATCTGCGCGCGGGCGCCGACGCCTACGCTGCGGACCGTGTCAAACTGAGCCATGTGAAGCCTCCGATGTTGTCCCTAAGGGCAACGCCGGGGGAACCGGCGCGACCTCGTGGGTCGAATATCGGTATCAGGCGAGGCCATTTCAAGCTTTGGCGGCCCGGATCACGTCGAAAACTGTCAACCTTTCAGTCCTGCCAGTGCGACGGGGCATCCCAGAGCGGGCGACGCGCCTCGGCCGCGGCCTCTTCGCGGCTGAGGCCGATGTCGGCGAGGAGATGGTCGTCGAGATACGCAAGGGCACGGCGAGACCGGGCGAGCATCAGGGCTTGCCAGATCCGGGCCGGCAGCGAGAGGCGGGACGAGGCGGAATGCAGCGAGCGGGAGAGGGCAGAGGGGCGCATGGCGGGCCTTTCATCGGGTTCTGTGATAGCGGTGTCGAGTTCGATCAGGATGCTTGAACGATGCCAGTTTCTGATGCATCATGGAAACGAATGATCGTGACGCCGTCCATCAGGATATGTGATATGCCGCGCAATCTCGACCTTGCCGCCCTGCGGTCCTTTGTCACCGTCGCCGATGTAGGCGGAGTGACGCGGGCGGCGGGCTATCTGAACCTGACGCAATCCGCCGTCTCGATGCAGATCAAGCGGCTGGAGGAGTCGCTGGGGATGCAGCTGTTCCTGCGCGCAGCGCGGAAGCTGGCGCTGTCGCCCGAGGGCGAGCAGCTTCTGTCCTACGGACGCCGGATGCTGGCCCTGAACGACGAGGCGCTGTCGCGGTTCAACGCCACCGCCTGCTGCGGCACGATCCGGCTGGGGGTGCCGCATGATATCGTCTATCCGGCGATCCCCGGCATCCTGAAGCGGATGGCGCAGACCTATCCGCGGGTGCAGGTGAACCTGGTCTCTTCCTTCACGCTGGCGATGAAGGAAGAGTTCGGGCGCGGCGGATTCGACGTGATCGTGACCACCGAGGACGCGCCCGACCCCGGCGCCGAGGTGCTGGGCGCCCGGCCGCTGGTCTGGATCGGGGCCCCGGAGGGCACGGCCTGGCAGCGCCGACCGCTGCGTCTGGGGTTCAAGGATGGCTGCATCTTCCGCCCCACGGCCACTGCGGCGCTGGACCGCGCCGGAATCTCGTGGGACCTGGCGACGGGCGGGGAAAGCGAGCAGGCGGTCGAGGCGATGGTGGCGGCCGACCTTGCGATCTCGGCGCGGATGGTCGGCAACATCCCCGCGGATACCGAGGTGATTCAGGCCGACAACCAGTTGCCGCACCTGGGCGAGATGAAACTGGCGCTCTACCGCTCTCCGGCGGCGAGGGGCGAGGCGGTGGACATGCTGATGGCCGAACTGCGCCTGGCCTATTGCTGCTGAACCCGGATCACGACCTTTCCCGTCGCCTTCCGGTCGCGCAAGAGGGCCAGACCTTCCGGGAAGGCCGAGAAGGGCAGGACATGGCTGACATGGGGACGGATCAGCCCGTCGGCCCGCCAGCGCAGAAGTTCGGCCATGCTGGCGGCGACCAGGGCCGGAGCATGCGCTTCCATCCCGCCATACCAGAAGCCCGAGACGGTGAGGTTCTTCACCAGAAGCAGGTTCGCCGGGATCTGCGGCACCTCGCCCGAGGCGAAACCGATGGCCAGGAGCCGCCCTTCCGGCCGGCAGGCGCGCAGCGCGGCATCGAAGGCCGGCCCGCCGACCGCGTCATAGACGACATCGACGCCGCCTTCGGCCCGCAGCGCCTCTTTCAGGCCGGGTGCCTCGCTGTCGATCAGCACGTCCGCCCCGGCCGCGCGCGCCGTCTCCAGCCGGTCCTTGCCGCGGGCCGAAGCAATGACCCGTGCACCCAGCCGCTTGCCGATCTCGACCGCCGTCAGTCCCACCCCGCCGGCAGCACCCGTCACGAACAGGGTCTCGCCCGCCCGCAGCCGCGCCGTATGCGTCAGTGCCAGATGCGAGGTTCCGTAGGCGATGGGAAAACCGGCGGCTTCTGCAAAGCTCATGCAATCGGGAAGCGGGCAGACCCGGGCCGCGGGCAGGGCCACACGTTCGGCAAGGGCGCCGGAGGGACAGGTGGACAAGACCCGGGTGCCGGGAGCCGGGCCCTCGGTTTCCGGTCCCAGCGTCTCGACCACGCCCGAGAGTTCCATGCCGGGCACATAGGGAAACGGGTGTCGGACCTGGTACTTGCCCTGGATCGAGAGCATATCCGCAAAGTTGAGCCCGACTGCTTCCACCCGGACAACGATTTCGCCTTTAGCGGGAACCGGGGTGTCGATCGAGCCAAGCGTCGGAGCGGCGCCAGGTTCGCTGACCTGCCAGGCTTGCATGATTGGCTTCCATTCCAAGGGCTGTTTCTACTACTTACGGTGTTGGAGTTTTGGCTGCCATACCGTTTCTTGCAATACTATGATCCGAGTGCTTTGCATTATGCAAAAGGCTCCCGGGGCA
>JBKBVC010000005.1:0-14359 GCA_046289805.1 Tabrizicola sp. | reverse complement strand
CGGCGTCGCGGCCCACCACCTTGTAGCCGCCAAGGGTGTTGACCGACTGCGGCGTGAGGCCGACATGCGCCATCACCGGCACGCCGCGCGCGGTGAGGAAGGCGATGGTCTCGGCCATGTGCTGCCCGCCCTCCAGCTTCACCGCTGGGGCGCCGGTTTCGGCCATAAGGCGGCTGGCATTGCGGAAGGCCTGCTGCGGTCCCTCTTCGTAGGATCCGAACGGCATGTCGATCACCGGCATCGCGCGTTGCGCACCCCGCACCACGGCGCGGCCGTGCAGGATCATCATCTCCAGCGTGACGCCAAGAGTCGAAGGCAGGCCGTGGATCACCATCCCCACGCTGTCGCCCACCAGAACGATGTCGCAATGGGCATCGACCAGCCGGGCCACGGGGGTGGAATAGGCAGTCAGCACCACCAGCGGCTCGCCGCCCTTGCGCGCTCGGATGTCGGGGGGCAACACGGGCCGGACCGGGGCAGTCGCGCTCATCTTGGGCCTCCGCATTTCGCAATCTGCCCGCCATATGGGCACAAGCGGAAGGCCGCCGCAACAAGATTGCGCCGCAGCGCAGCACCGCCGGTCGCAGCGTCACGGGGTTGACGCGCCTGCGCCGGGCGGCCTGAATGTGCGGAAAGGAGAAGCCAATGACCCTGATCCAGCGCGTCAGCCGTGACGGCATCACCCCCGAGATCGGCGGCCCGGCCCCCGACCGTCTCCTCTCGGGCAACCCGGTCCATACCACCTGGAACCTCGAGGACCGCGACGGCCTCTACTGCGGGCTGTGGCAGTCCACGCCCGGAAAGTGGCGCGTCAGCTATTCCGAATGGGAATATTTCCGCATCCTGTCGGGCTATTCGATCCTGACCGGGGCGGACGGCAGCGTCACCCAGTTGCACCCGGGCGACAGTCTGATCATCCGCCCGGGCTTCGAGGGGACCTGGGAGGTCGTGCAGACCACCCTCAAGGACTATGTGATCCGGCTTTAGCCGCGGGTGCCCACCGTAACCGAGATGCCCGAGACCACCGGACGCGGGCATTCCTCGGGGGCGATGCCGCGGCGGTCGCAGGCAGCCAGCCGCTTGCGCTCGGCCTTCTCGGCGGCGGCGCGGTCCCTCGCCTCCTGCCGGGCGATCGCGGCAAGGTCGCGTTCCTTCTTGGCGATGTTCTCCGGCGTCTCCGGCACCAGCCTCCCGTAGGCGTCGATCATCTGCGGGCCTTCCAGCGCCAGGCTTTCCGCCTCGGACCGGACCTTGACGGGGGTGCCGACCGGCACGCGGTTGTAAAGGTCGATGGCATCCTGGTTGAACAGCCGGATGCACCCCGCGCTGGTCGCGTGACCGATCGAGGCGGCATCGGACGTGCCATGGATGCGGAACATCGTGTCGCGTCCGCCGCGATAGAGATACAGCGCCCGCGCGCCCAGCGGGTTCTGCAGGCCGCCCGGCAGGCCGCCGGCATAGGCCGCGTAAAGGTCGGGCCGGGTGCGGATCATGTTGGCGGTGGGCTGCCACGACGGCCATTCCGCCTTGCGCCCGACAACGCCGCTGCCGCGGAACGACAGCCCCTCGCGCCCGACCGCGATCGGATAGCGCATCGCCCTTCCGCCCTCGCCCACCAGATACAGCTTGCGCGCGTAGGTATCGACGACCACCGTGCCCGGCGCCTCGTCGCCGGCATAGGCGACCTCGGTCCGGCGGTTGCCCTCGAACAGATACTGCTCCGGCACCGGCTCGATGAAGAAGGCGCCGTCCTGGATGCCTTCATAGCCGGGCACGACCGCCGGCTCTTGCGGTTTCGGGGTACTGGCACAGGCGGCAAGCATGGGAAGGGCAAGGATCGCAAGGATCCGGGCAGGAAGCAGGGTCACTTGGCAGACTCGGTTTCAAGGGCAGCTTCCGCCACTTGCGCCACGACCGAGACGATGCGTCAAGCCCAAAAATTCAGGCTTTTCCGAATCTTCGCAGCCGAAGCTGGCCTGATGAGCCGGTCCTGTTCGATTCTGCGTGGCCCGTGCAGGCCCGCCGCGACGCAGATGCAGCGCCTGCCGCCGGAATTATCCCATATCTAGCGGTTTCGGCGGGAACCTGGCGGGCCTTCGCGCAGTGCAGGGATGCCGCTCCACCCTCAAGCGGCTGAAAAGGGGAACCGCATGGCCATCGAAGCACTCATCGTCACGCTCGTCATCGGCGCGATCATCGCCGCCACCCTCGGTGCGGTGATCCAACTGCTCCTGATCCGCATCATCAAGCGCGCCTGAAGCGGACGGGCCGGGCCATCCCCCGGCCCGATCCCTCAGCCCACCACGTTGAAGGCGGGTCCGTAGGGGTAATGCGTGATGTCCTCGGGCTCGCCCTCGGTCACGACGAAGATGTCGTGCTCGCGGTAACCGCCCGCTCCCGGCATGCCTTCGGGGATCGTGAGCATCGGCTCCATGCTGATGACCATTCCCGGCTCCAGCACCGTGTCGATGTCCTCGCGCAACTCCAGCGCCGCCTCGCGGCCGTAGTAGTGCGACAGCACCCCGAACGAATGCCCATAACCGAAGGTCCGGTATTGCAGCATCTGCCGCTCGGCCAGGAACTCGTTGATCTTCATGGTGATCTCGGCGCACGAGGCACCGGGCTTCAGAAGCTTCATCCCGAATTCATGGCTGTCGATGTTGGTCTGCCAGACCTTCATGCTGGCCTCGTCCACCTCGCCCAGGAACAGCGTCCGCTCCAGCGCGGTGTAATAGCCGCTGATCATCGGAAAGCAGTTGAGGCTCAGGATATCGCCGTGGCGAAGCTTGCGGTTCGTCACCGGGTTATGCGCCCCATCTGTGTTGATCCCCGACTGGAACCAGACCCAGGTGTCACGGTATTCGGCATCCGGGAAGCGTTTCGCGATCTCCCGCTCCATCGCGTCGCGGCCCGCGATGCTGACCTCCAGCTCCGTCGCGCCGACCTTGATCGCGTCGCGGATCGCATAGCCGCCCACGTCGGCCACATTGGCGCCATGCTTGATCAGCGCGATCTCGGCCGGCGACTTCCGCATCCGCTGCTGCATCGTCGCCGGGGCCACATCGACCCCCCGCTTCGGCTTCAGGAAGCTGTTGAACTTCTCGGCCCGTTCCAAGGTCAGGTGGTCAGCCTCGCAGCCCACCGCCTTGCCGGTCCCCACCACCGACACCACCGCACGCCAGAAATTGTCGCGGGTCCAGTCGGTATAGGTGATGTTGTCCTCGATGCTGCGGCGCCAGGGCTGGCCCGCATCGATCCCGGCGCTGATCGTCACGCACTGGGTTTTCGTCACGACGCAGGCATAGGGCCGCCCGAAGCTGCAATAGAGGAAGCCCGAGTAATAGGCCACGTTGTGCATCGAGGTCAGGACGACCGCGTCCAGCTCGTGCATCTCCATGATTTCGCGCAGGCCCGCCAGGCGATCATGGTATTCCTGATCGGCGAAGGGCAGGGTGTCCTTCTTGCCGCCATTGTGAAAGCGGTACATCTCGGGACGGTTCAAAGACATGTCCAGACCTCATGTGCTGGGGTCCGGCCAGCGCCTTGGGACCCCGAAAGGTCCCGGCGTACAGGACGGAAGCGGAGGGTTCCGCAAGCGTCGGGGTCATCACCCCTGCGGCGACGCCATCGCCACGGCTCACCCTCTCCATGCGCCTTGGCGGCACGGCGCGCAATTGCGTTTTCGACCCTTGCGAGGTCCGTTTGCGACACCATCTACAGCGGGTGAACAGGAAGGGAGTTGGAGATGCGCTGTCCGGTTGACGGAGAAACCCTGGTGATGACCGACCGTGGCGGGGTCGAGATCGACTATTGCCCGAAGTGCCGCGGTGTCTGGCTGGACCGGGGAGAGCTGGACAAGATCATCGACCGCTCGCTTGGCGGTGCCCATGCCGCGCCGGCGCCGACACCGCAGGCCGCCACGCAGCACCACGCCGCCCCCCAGACCGCCCCGGTCTATCAGCCCGAGCCGCGCGGCCATGACGACCGCCGCCGCTACAAGGACGACGACGACTACAGGTATGGCTACCGCAAGAAGCGCAAGGAAAGCTTCCTGAGCGACCTGTTCGACTTCTGACCCACCGCTCCTCTCCGGCTTCGCCGCTCGCCTCGCCGCGACGAGGCACCGACGGCGCACGAGGAGCAGCCCCTTGCGCCTGCCCCGCAGCCGGTTAGCCTTGTCCCATGCGCCCCGGTCCCCTGAACCTCATCACCGATGTCCCCGGCTTGCGCGTCGGCAATGCCGATGACGCGCGGCTTGCGTCCGGCGTCACCGTCCTGACCGCCGACCGCCCCTTCGTGGCCGCCGTCCACGTCATGGGCGGCGCCCCCGGCACGCGCGAGACCGACCTCCTCGCCCCCGACCGCATGGTGCAAGAGGTGGACGCGATCTTCCTTTCAGGCGGCTCGGCCTTCGGGCTCGATGCGGGGCAGGGCGTGATGCAGGCCCTTCGCGCCGCCGGGCGCGGCTTTGCCGTCGGCCCCGTCGCCGTGCCCATCGTGCCCGGAGCCATCGTCTTCGACCTCTTGAACGGCGGCGAGAAGGACTGGACGGAAAGCCCCTATCCCCGCTTGGGCCGCGAAGCCTTCAAGGCCGCTGCGCAAGACTTCGCCCTCGGCACCGCCGGCGCGGGCTTTGGCGCGATGACCGGCAACCTCAAGGGCGGCCTCGGTTCCGCCTCCTGCGTACTGCCCTCAGGCCTCACCGTCGGGGCGCTGGTGGTGGTCAACGCGCTAGGCCAGGCCACCGTGGGTGAAACCCCCCATTTCTGGGCCGCCCCTTGGGAAGAGGGCGCCGAGTTCGGCGGCCTCGGTCCCGCGCCCCGCATCCCGCAGGAGGCCCCCCTGCCGCGCAAGCGGATCGGCGAGGCGACCACCATCGCCATCGTCGCCACCGATGCCGCGCTCACCAAGACCGAGGCGCAGCGCATGGCCACAGCCGCACACGACGGCATGGCCCGCGCCCTTGTCCCGTCACACACGCCCCTTGACGGAGACCTCATATTCTCCGTCGCCACCGGCGCGAGACCGCTGCAAGACCCACTGACCGACAGCTTCCAGCTCGGCCATGCCGCCGCGACCTGCCTCGCCCGCGCCATCGCCCGCGCGATCTACCTCGCCCGCCCTGGCCCGCAGGACCTGCAACCGACTTGGACCGCCCGCTTCGGCAAGACCCCCTGACAGCTCAGGACCACCGTCCGCCGCGCCCCGCGCTTTCCTCCCCTCTCCGCGGGCGAGGGAGAGGGTGGGGGGACACCACGGTTGACATCCGGTGAACGCCCACAGCCAAGCCATTGATTTCTTGATGATCGGACGGGCCGCCCAGCGTGGACACTACCAGCGGTTCAGCGCATCCTCGTCGGCGTCCTTCGCCGCGACCCATTCAGCCCCGTCCGCGCCGATCTCCTTCTTCCAGAACGGCGCGCGGGATTTGAGGTAGTCCATCAGGAACTCCGCCGCCGCGAAGGCGTCCGCCCGGTGCGGCGCGGCGGTGGCCACCATCATGATCGCCTCGCCCGGCCCCAGCCGCCCGTGGCGGTGGATCACCAGCGCATCCGCCAGCGACCAGCGCCGGACGGCCTCTTCCAGGATACCGGCGATCGCCTTCTCGGTCATCCCGGGGTAATGCTCGATCTCCATCGCCGACAACCGGCCGCCCTCGTCCCGGACGAGGCCGGTAAAGCTGACCACCGCGCCCGCGCCCCTCACCCCCGCCGCAAAGGCCGCGACCTCGGCGCCCAGGTCGAAGGCCCCGGACTGGACCGCGATCCGCATTGTCAGCCCCCGGTCATCGGCGGAAAGAAGGCGACCTCGCGCACCCCCGCCAGCGGCGCGTCGAAACCCGCCAGCTCCTGATCCAGCGCAACCCGCAGCGCGGTCAGGTCGGCGAAGGCCGCGGCATAGCGGTCCTCCCGCGCGCGCAGCTCCTCGACCAGTTCGGCGACCGTTGCGGCCTGCGTCTCCACCCGCTCGCGCGGCAGGCCGATCCGTTCCCGCACCCAGGCGAAGTAGAGCACATCCATCACTTGTCCTCCCGCAAGAAGGGCAGCGACTTGACGAAATACTCCCAGCCCGTGACCACGGTCAGCAGGGCGGCGACCCAGAGCAGCCAGATGCCCACAAGGTTGGCATAGGACGCGCAATCGCGCTTGCCGCAGGCGCGGATCGGGTCGGCGGTTCCGGCCATGACGGCTTCGGCATATTGTTCGGTGGTCATCCCCTGCATCGCCACCCCATTCAGGTATTCAAAGCCGGTGCCCAGGAAAAGCACCGCGATCGCGATCATCTGTGCCGTCGTCTTCCACTTGGCGAGCTTCGTCACCTTCAGCTGGCCGCTTCTCGCGCCCAGGTATTCGCGCAGACCACCGACAAAGACCTCGCGGAACAGGATCACCGTCGCGGGCAGGATCAGCCAGGGGTTCATCCCGTTGTAGCCCGTAAGGACCATTATCGCGATGACGACCATCGCCTTGTCGGCGATCGGGTCCAGCATGGCGCCGAACTTCGATTCCTGCTTCCAGAGCCGCGCCAGGTAGCCGTCGAACCAGTCGGTGATCGCCGCGCCGACGAACAGGGCCAGCGCCAGCCAGTCGGCCCAGGGACGGTGGAAATACAGGAACATGATCGCCACGCCGGGCGCGGCCAGCAGACGAAGCACGGTCAGCGTGTTCGGGATCGTCCAGGTCATGGCGAAGTCGTAGACCATGGGCCACACAGGGAAAAGGGTCTTTCTTCCCGGCAAGGCCCCCTCTTGCGACAGCGTCTTCTCGTCGGAGCGCAACCCGGCGAGAAGCGACGCAGTAGACGACGAGCCCGGCGCTAAAGCCCCGTGGGCTGCCCGACCACCACGAACTGCAACTCGTCCGCCTTGAACAGCCGTTCGGCGACGCGGCGGATGTCCTCCATCGTCACCGCCTCGACCTTCGCGTTGCGGGTCGTGATGTAGTCGATCGGCATCCCGTCCATCTGCATGCCCACCAGAATGCTGGCGATCGGCCCGTTGCCGTCGAACCGCAGCGGATAGGACCCCGTGAGATAGGTCTTGGTCGCCTCCAGCTCTTCCGGCGTCACGCCCTCGCGGGCCACACGGCCCCATTCCTCCTTCACCACGCTGATCGCCTCGGCAACCTTGTCGTTCGAGGCGGCGAACTGGCCAAGGATCATGTCGGCATGGTCCATGTTCACGAGGTAGGTGCCGATTCCGTAGGTCAGCCCGCGCTTTTCCCGCACCTCTGTCATCAGCCGGGCGGTGAAACGGCCGCCGCCCAGCACCTCGTTCAGCACGAAGGCCGGGAAGAAATCCGGATCGTCGCGCGGGATCCCCTTCTGTCCGAAGAAGACGGTGGCCTGCGGGGTCGGGAAATCGACCACGGTCACGCCGCCCGGCAGCAACCAGGGCGCATCGCCGGGCAAAGGTGCGCCCGTCGCCGGCAGGTCGCCCAGAAGCCGGTCCAGCAGCCCCCCCAGCTCCTCGGCCGTGATGTCGCCGCTTGCCCCGACATAAACCCGGTCACGCGCCAGCGCCGCCTTGTGGGCGGCCACCACATCCGCGCGCGTCAGCGCCGTCACCGTCTCGATGGTGCCGTCCCCGGTCGAGGCATAGGGGTGGTTGCCGAAGGCCATCGCGTCGAACCTTTCCGAGGCGATCCGGCCCGGGTCCTTCGCGTTCGAGCGCAGGTTCGACAACACCTGTTCGCGCACCCGGTCCACCGCGTCCTGGTCGAAGCGCGGATTGACCAGCGCCTCGCGCAGAAGATCGACCACCTGGTCGCGGTTCTCGGTCAGGAACTTCACCGAGACCGAGACCGAATCGCTGCCCGCGTCGAAACGGATGTTCGCCGCCAGGGCATCGCGCGCCTCGGCGAAGGCGCGGCTGTCCATCTCGCCCGCGCCTTCCTCCAGCGTCGCCGTCATCAGGTTGACCGCCCCGCGCTTTTCGGGCGCATCCAGCGAGGTGCCGCCCTTGAACTGGATCTCCAGTGCCGCGAAGGGGATGTTGTGGTCCTCGACCAGCCAGGCGGTGATGCCGCCGGGCGAGACGACCTCGCGGATCGGGATTTCGGCCTGCGCCGGCACCGCAAAGGCCAGGACGGCTGCGAAGAGCGCGCGGATCATGGCTTGGCCTCCCCTTCGGCGGCAGGCTTCGTCAGCCAGCCCGTCACCGCGTTGCGCCGGTCCAGCACCAGGCGCGCGGCAGCCATCACATCCGCCTCGGTCACCTCGGCCAGCGCCTTGTCCCAGCCCTCGATGTCGGCGACCGTCAGGCCGACGCTCAGCCCCTGGCCATAGCGATGCGCCAGGTTCTCGACGCTGTCGCGGGAATAGATCTCGCCGGCGCGCACCTGTGTGCGGATCCGCTCCAGCGCCGCCGGGTCGGGGCCTTGCTTCAGGAAATCGTCCAGGACCCGGTCAAGCTCTGCCTCCGCCGCCTCGAGAGCGACACCCTGTGCGGGTACCACCGCCAGGCCGAAGGTGGCATCGTCGATGCTGGTGCCGTCGTAGAAGGCCGAGGTATAGACCGCGACCTTCCGGTCGAACTGCAATGCCCGCGCCAGGACCGAGGTCTGTCCGTCGCCGCCCAGAAGCTCGGCCAGCACGGTCAGCGCCGCCGCCGTCTTCTGGTCGCCCGGATCGCGCTCGGGCGCGAGGTAGGTGCGGAAGACATAGGGCTCGGACACCCGCTCGTCCGCCAGGGCGACCCGGCGTTCGGCCAGTTGCGGCGGCTCTTGCGGGCGCAGGCGCGGGGTGATCCCCTCGGAGGGTGCAAGCGGACCATAGTAGCGATCCGCCAGCTCTTTCACCCGTTCGGGCGTCACGTCGCCGGCGACTACCAGCGTCGCGTTATTCGGCGCGTAGAAGCGTTCGTAATAGCTCAGCGCATCCTCGCGCGACAGCGCCGCCATCTCGTGCCGCCAGCCGATCACCGGCACGCCGTAAGGGCTGTTCTGGAACTGCGCCGCCCGCATCTGTTCGATCAAGAGGGCGCTCGGGTCGCTGTCGGTGCGCTGCGCGCGTTCCTCGAGAATGACCTCACGTTCGGTGGCCACGTCCTCCTCGGTCAGGCGCAGGTTGCGCATCCGGTCGGCCTCCATCTCCATCACCATGTCCAGCCGGTCCGAGGCGATGCGCTGGAAATAGGCGGTGTAATCCCACGAGGTGAAGGCGTTGTCGTCGCCGCCCTGCTCCTCGACGATGGCCGAGAACTGGTTCGGGCCGACCTTGTCGGTGCCCTTGAACATCAGGTGTTCCAGGAAATGCGCGATGCCGGAATGGCCGGGGGGTTCGTCCGCCGCGCCGACGCGGTACCAGATCATCTGCACCACCACCGGGGCGCGGTGATCCTCGATCACCACCACGTTAAGGCCGTTGTCGAGCGTGAAGGTCGTGACCGGCACCCCTGCCGCCACCGGCATCGCGAGGGCCAGGGCAAGGGCCAGGCCGGCGCCAGTTCGTCCAAGCATCGGCATCTCCAGGTGAAGGGACGTGGTCTTGTCGGGGAACCTGCGGCGCGCTGTGCGGACAATCAAGCCCGGTCAGGCCGGGGCCACGCGCTTGTTACTCCTCGCCCTTCTTGCGCGGCGGGGCCGAGGGGTTGCGCACCCCAAGCGCACGCCAGCGTTCCAGCTCGGCCTGCTGATCCAGCCGCTGCTTGCGGTAGGCCTTGTAATAGACGTTCACGTTGAACAGCCGCTCCAGGATGCGGCCGTTGTTGTCGCGGCGCCATTGCAGGTCTTCCGAGGCAAGCGTCGCGCGGATGCCGCCATCGACCCCGAACCGCGAGGCCTGGGCATAGAGCGCCGAATCCACGGAGGGGATTCCGCCCGCCGCCAAGGGCTTGCCCCCAAGGGCGATCACCGCCTCGGCCTCGGGGTCGCGGTCGGTGCGATTGAACCCGCCCGGAGTGGGTTCCGGCAACTCGGACAGGTTCTCCGGCATTTCCAGGGGTTTGGGGGGAACGATCGCAAATTCGTCCGGTCCAGGTCCCGACCGCAGGTTCATCAGCTGGGGGGCGCCCTTGTCGCCGCAGGCCGCCAGCGAGATCATCGTCGCTACCGCGATGATCGCCCTGCCCTTGCTTGCCTGCATTCCTGCCTCCGAAGCCGTCTTTTGCCCGTCTTAGCCTAAAGCCGTGCGGTCGTCACGCCCGATTAGCGTGCCTTGCGCCGGGGTTTGCCGTCAGTTGCAGCATCCTTCGCTTCGCCCCTGGCAAAGACGACCAGCCCCGCGGCGCCCGCGAAGATCGCGATGTCGGCGACGTTGAAGGCATAGGGGTTCTCGATTCCGCAACAGGACATGTTCAGGAAATCCGCGACCGCCCCGTAAAGCACGCGGTCCACGACATTGCCCAGCGCCCCGCCGACCAGAAGACCGCCGGAAAGCTCTGCCTTCCAGTTCCCGCGCTCGCGCCGCATCCACCATACCACCCAGGCCGAGATCGCCAGCGCCACCGCGATCAGCCCCCAGCGCGCCAGGTCCGACCCATGCGCCAGGAGGCCGAAGTTGATGCCGTAGTTCCAGGCCATGCGGAAGTTGACAAAGGGCGGCAGCACGTCGATCTCGTGCCGGGTCATCAGGTCCAGGCCATGCACCACGGCAAGCTTCGCAAGCTGGTCCAGCCCGAAGGTCGCCGCCGCCGTGATCCAGAACCGCCGCATCTTCAGTGCCGGAAATGCCGCTGGCCGGTGAAGACCATGGCCAGCCCGCGCTCATCCGCCGCCGCGATGACCTCGTCATCCCGCATCGACCCGCCCGGCTGGATGATTGCAGTCGCCCCCGCCTCGGCCGCGGTGATCAGCCCGTCGGCGAAGGGGAAGAAGGCGTCCGAGGCCACAACCGCCCCCTTGGTCAGCGGCCCGGGCAGGCCCAGCGCCTCGGCCATGTCCTGCGCCTTGCGGGCGGCGATGCGGGTGGAATCGACGCGGCTCATCTGTCCCGCGCCCACGCCCACCGTGGCGCCGTCCTTGACGTAGATGATCGCGTTCGACTTCACATGCTTGGCCACGGTCCAGGCGAACATCAGGTCTCGCAGTTCCGCCTCGGTCGGGGCGCGCTTCGTCACCACCTTCAGGTCAGCGGGCGCGACATTGGCGCTATCCCGGTCCTGCATCAGGAAGCCCCCTGCGACCTGCCGGAACGCCAGCCCCTTCGCCTTCGGGTCCGGCAGCGCTCCCGTGGTCAGTAGCCGCAGGTTCTTCTTTGCCGCGAAGATCGCCTTCGCCTCTTCGGTTGCGTCGGGGGCGATGACGACTTCGGTGAAGATCTTCACGATCTCTTCCGCCGTCGCCCCGTCCAGCACCCGGTTCAGCGCCACGATCCCGCCAAAGGCCGAGGTCTGGTCGCACTGGTAGGCGCGCAGATAGGCCTCGGTCAACGTCGAGGCCGTCGCCACGCCGCAGGGGTTCGCATGCTTGATGATCGCGCAGGCCGGGGTGTCCCCGCCGAACTCCGCCACCAGCTCGAAGGCTGCATCGGTGTCGTTGATGTTGTTGTAGGACAGCTCCTTGCCCTGCCACTGCCGCGCCGTCGCCACGCCGGGCCGTTGGCTGCCGTCCACATAGAAGGCCGCCGCCTGATGCGGATTCTCGCCATAGCGCAGGGGCTGCGCCAGTTTCCCGGCAAAGCTGCGATAGCGTGGCGTCGCCTCGCCGATCGCGTCCGCAAGCCAGGTTGAAACGGCCGTGTCATAGGCGGCGGTGCGGGAATAGGCGGTCAGCGCCAGCTTCTGCCGGAAAGCCATCGTGGTCGCCCCGCCATGCGCCTCCAGCTGATCGAGGAGAGCACCGTAATCCGCCGGATCGGTCACCACGGTGACGAAACGATGGTTCTTCGCCGCCGCCCGGATCATCGCCGGCCCGCCGATGTCGATGTTCTCGATGCAGGAGGCGTGATCGGCGCCCTTGGCCACGGTCTCCTCGAACGGGTAGAGGTTCACGACCAGAAGGTCGATCGGCTCGATCCCGTGCGCGGCCATGGCGACCAGATGCTCGTCATCGTCGCGCAAGGCCAGAAGCCCGCCATGCACGCGCGGATGCAGTGTCTTGACCCGGCCGTCCATCATTTCGGGGAATCCGGTCACGTCGCTGACATCGCGCACCTCCAACCCGGCCGCCCGCAGCATGCCGCTGGTCCCGCCGGTCGAGATCAGTTCCACTCCGTATCCCGCCAGGGCTCGCGCCAGATCCAGAAGGCCGGTCTTGTCGGAAACGGAAATCAGCGCGCGGCCGATGGGGACGAGGTTGGTCATGGGTCTACCCTGTCACTCTGCCAGGGGATCCTCGGGCTCGTCGGCCTCCAGATCCCGGATGGCCAGCGGAGTATCCTTTGCCTTCGCCAAGGTCCAGCCCAAGCGTGTCTCGAATCCCCGCGCCTGCCCGCGCAGCACGATTTGCAGGCTTGGCCGGGGATGCAAACGCCCTTTTTCCAGATAGGCGGACGGATCCAGCGACAGTTCGGCCGGCCCGGCGAAGCGGAAAATCCAGATCTCGCCGCTGCGGAGCGCGAGCGAAACCGCAGCGCCCCCCGTGTCCAGCGTCGCTTCGACATCGGGGTGCAGGTGGAACCGCACCGCAAAGCGCCCCGCCTGCATGGCCGAGGCGGTCATCACATCCTCGAACCGCTTGCGCGCATCGGCCTTCAGCGCCGTCAGCGCCTCGACCCCGGACAGCCGCCGCCCGTCATGGCTGAGCGTCAGGCTGCGGCTCGCGGTCAGCCCATGCGTGCGCAGCCAGCCGTCATGCGCCAGATACAGGTCCGTCCCCTCGCTGCCCGTGGTCATGCGCGAGGCCGTGACGGTCGCGCGGTGCTCCAGCGCCTCACCCGTGGGATAGAGGCGGGACGAGGACACCCGGTCCATCGCCAGCACCGAATGGCACTCGGTCGCCCGCGCCGCCAGCCGCCACATCGGCCCGAAGGTCAGGCCGGATCCGCAGTTCACGACCACCGGCCGCCGCCCCGAGGTCAGTTCGAAGGCCGCTGTGGAGGCATGCGCCGTCTCGGCCGCCGGTCCGCCCGGAGGCATGGCGGCATCCACGATCACCGTCGTCCGCCCGCCCGCCAGACGGGCATAGCCCATCGCGATGGCCGGGGGCTTTTCGCCCCGGCCGCCGGCCGCGGCCAGCGCCTGATCGAGCCGCCCCTCGGCGCCCCTGCCCCCGCCGTGAAACCGGGCCAGCTCGCCATCGGCATGGCGCAGCGTCCGCAGCGCCGAGGCGATCCGCTGGATGGCCTCCTGCACCGGCTGCGGCACGGTCAGACCGGCCTCGGTCATCGCGCTGGCTGACCAGGTCAGCAGCGTCAGCACCTCCAGCAGTTCCTCCGGGTTCCGGGACGGGATGCCGCCCTCGACGTCGATGTCGTCATGACAGGCCGCCGCCAGCGCCTCGGCCGCCGGGTCGCGCAGCGCCTCCATCCCGATCAGCGAAATTCCGGCATAGACAAGGCCGGTCAGCGCCTCGAACCGCGGCAGGCCCCTGGCCGCGGCCTGCCAGCGCCGGGCCAGAAAGCCCGCCTGCCGCGACAGCGCGCGATAGAAGGCCTCGGCCTCGGATGGCGCGCGGGCGGCCAACAGCAGCGTGGCTTGGTGGATCCAGCGGATGATCCGCCGCCCGGTCAGGTCCGGCGTCCAGCCGGGGCCGCGCCCGGCGCCGTAGCGCGCGATCCAGTCCCAGGTCCAGGCCTGCGCCCGCGCCCTTGCCTCCCTGGTGCCCAGCGCCGCCAGGTCGTCCAGCCAGGCAAAGCCGTGGATCTCTTCGGCAAAGGCGCGATCCGGCACCGCCACATCCCAGATCGAACCGTCGCCGATCTCGGCCAGGTGGCCCGCCACAAGGACCGTGCCCTCCACCAGCTGCCGCCCGCGCGGGAGTGTCCCGATGGAGCGCGGCTCGGGCTGTGCGACGAAGCCGCCGGCCACCGGCGCGCGCCGCGTGGCCAGAAGCGCCAGCCGGACGGCCAGACGGTCGAAACCGAAACGTCCAGACCTGATGCCGGTGCCGCCCACGCCCTGCCTCGCCTGCCTGTCCGGTTCCCCCGGATCATGACGGAATGATAGGCAATGGCGCCGGTTTCGTCGATGACTTCGTCACTCCTCGCCGTCCCGCGACGAGGAGGCGAAGCCGAACGAGGATCCGTCAGCCCAAATGGTCGATCCGACGCAGGAACTGCGCGAGGTGGCCCACCTGGTCCAGCCAGCGCGCCACCAGCCTCGGATCATGCGGCGCGCCATGCACGCCCGCCGGGATCTCCCGGTTCATCACCGCCTCGATGGCCAGCGACACCGGCACCGAGACCAGCCGCCCCATCGCCGTGCCGCGCACGTCGCCCCAGGCATCCATCGCCCAGGTCTGGTGGAACACGGGCTTGCCGT
>JBKBVC010000366.1:0-2808 GCA_046289805.1 Tabrizicola sp. | reverse complement strand
GTTCTGGCCAATGCGGGCTTCCAGTATCTCGGCGATGCCGAAAGCTTCTCGGTCGCGCGCGGGGTGACGGTGCCGACCTGGACCTACATCCGAAAGCTGGATTGATCCGGCGGCTCCTCGTTCGCCTTCGGCTCCTCGTAGCGGGGCAGGACGAAGCGAGGAGCGACGAAGTCGGACGAAGCGAGTTCAGCCCAGGGGCGCCAGCAGCGCCTTCAGCGCGGCCAGCGGATCCTCGGCCGCCCAGATTTCCTCGCCCACGGCGAAGAAGTCGGTGACGGGGCCGAACCTCGCCACCAGCTCGGCCGTCAGGGCGCCTTCGGCGATGATCGGGACCTCGATCACCTCGGACCACCATTCGAACAGTTCGAACGGCGCGCGGCCGCCGTCGCCGAGGCGCGTTTCGCCGATGGGACCGAAGCTGCAGTAGTCGGCACCGGCCTCGCCCGCGGTCATGCCGTCATGTTTCGATCTGCCGCAGAAGGCGCCGACGATGGCGTCGGCCCCAAGGTCCTTGCGAGCCTTCCTCACGTTCCGTGCGCCGTCCGTCAGGTGAACCCCATCCAGCCCCAGCCGTTCGGCCAGGATCAGGTGGTTGTCGATCACCACCGCCACGTCGCGGGCATGGGCCGTCTCGCGCGCGGCATCGGCGGCGCGCATCAGGATATCCTCGTCCCGAGTGCCGAGCGAGAGGCGCAGGCAGGCGATCTCGGCCCCGTCGAGCACGCGGGCGATCCGGTCGGAGAAGCTGTCGGGATCGAAGGCGGGAGGCGTGATCAGCGTGATCTGCGGGCGGTCGTCTGCGGCCATTGCGGGCTCCGGAAACTGGGTCTGGCCCCTCTAGCAGCGTTTTGGCCCCTTGGCTACGGGGGGCACGCAGGCGGAGGCGCGGGGCCTGCTTGCAGGATCGCGGGCGGTCGCCTATCTGGCGGAGACCCCGATCCGGAGCCGCCCCATGACCCCGCCCCAGACTGTTCCCCCGGTCTTCATCCTTGTCCGGCCGCAGATGGGCGAGAATATCGGCGCGGCGGCGCGGGCGATGCTGAACTTCGGGCTGGAGCGGATGCGCGTCGTGGGGCCGCGCGACGGCTGGCCGAACCCCAAGGCCGTGGCGATGGCCAGCGGGGCGGGGCGGGTGCTGGATCACGCGGGGCTGTTTGCCGACCTGCCAGGGGCCATCGCGGACTGCGACTTCGTTTTCGCCACCACCGCGCGGGGGCGCGAGCTGGTGAAGGAAGTCGTGACCCCGGAACGTGCGATGGCGATGGCGCGCGCGATGGGGGCCGAGGGGAAACGGGTCGGCGTCCTCTTCGGCCCGGAACGGGCGGGGCTGGAGAACGAGGACATCATCCGGGCCAATGCCATCGTCACTGTGCCGGTGAACCCGGATTTCCCTTCGCTGAACCTCGCGCAATGCGTGCTGCTTCTGGGCTATGAATGGCAGCGGCAGGGGGCGGAGGTGCCGGCTTCGGTGATGGAACTGGCCCGCACCGACTTCGCCAGCCGCGAGGAGGTGGACCGGCTGGCCGACCATTTCGAAGAGCGGCTGGAGGCGGCGGGGTTCTTCTTTCCCGCCACCAAGGTCGAGGGGATGAAGGCCAACCTGCGCAACATGTGGGGCCGGCTGGGCCTGACCCGAGCCGAGGTGCAGACCTTCCACGGCATGCTGCGCCAGATCGCCTGGAAGCTGAAGGAGCAGGGCGACTAGCCCAGTCTGTCCACGGTGGACATTTCCGGATAATCCAGAAAAAGCAACGCCTTGCTCGCGGACGTATACCGTTCGTTAACCCGATCTTCCGGCCCTTGTCGGGGCTGCGGGCGGGCGGTCCCGCCGGGCGCCTTGTCCCGGTCTGGTCTGGTGCGGCCCGACGGGCTATGCTTGCGGCATAACACCAGAAACGGGCAGGCAGCATGGCACGGACAAGGACGACAGAGGGGTTTTCCCGGCGGGGACTGATGCTGACGGGGGCGGCGGCGATTCTGTCGGCCTGCGTGAGCGGCGGACGGTCGGGCGGAGGGGCAGGGGGCGGCTACCGGGCACCGGATCCCGTTCCCCGGGCGGTGCCGAACCCGGGCTGGGAGACTTGGGTCGAAGGCTTCAAGGCGCGCGCGGCGGCGGGCGGGATCAGCCGCGCAACACTGGACACCGCCTTCCGCGGTGCGGGTTTCCTGCCCGAGGTCATCGAGAAGGACCGCAACCAGACCGAATTCAAGCGGAGCCTCGAGGATTATCTGAACATCGCCGCCTCGGACGAACGGGTCAGTCTGGGCCGCCAGAAATACGCGCAGTACGGTGGCGTGTTGTCGGCCATAGAGGCGCGCTATGGCGTCGAGGGCAACGTGGTCGCGGCGGTCTGGGGACTGGAAAGCTTTTTCGGGACGCGGCGCGGCAATGTGCCGGTGGTCTCGGCCCTGTCCACGCTGGCCTACGAGGGCCGGCGCGGTGCCTTCTTCGAAAGCCAGCTCGTCGCGGCGCTGAAGATCCTGGAGGCCGGCGATGTCTCGGCCAGCGCGATGACCGGCAGCTGGGCGGGCGCGATGGGGCATACCCAGTTCATTCCGACCAGCTATCTGGCCTATGCGGTGGATTTCAACGGCGACGGGCGGCGCGACATCTGGTCGGAGGATCCGACCGATGCGCTGGCCTCGACTGCGGCCTATCTGGCGAGGTCGGGCTGGACGCGCGGCTTGCCCTGGGGGATGGAGGTCACGCTGCCCTCAGGCTTCAACACGGGGCTTCTGGGGCGCGGCAAGGGGCGGTCGGCGGCCGAGTGGCAGGCGCTGGGCGTGCGGTCGGCGGATGGCCGGGCC
>JBKBVC010000365.1:0-2812 GCA_046289805.1 Tabrizicola sp. | reverse complement strand
CGACCTCGGCCAGGGCGAGGAACTGGAACCGGCGCGGCAGAAGGCGCTGCTTCTGGGGATCAAGCCCGAGAACATCCACATCGTCGATGTGCGCGAGGAATTCGTGCGCGACTTCGTCTTCCCGATGTTCCGGGCCAATGCGCTATATGAGGGGCTGTATCTGCTTGGGACGTCGATTGCTCGCCCGCTGATCAGCAAGCATCTGGTGCGGATCGCGCACGAGACGGGCGCGGATGCGGTGGCACATGGCGCAACCGGCAAGGGCAACGACCAGGTTCGGTTCGAGCTTTCGGCCGCGGCGCTGGATCCGGCGATCAAGGTCATCGCGCCCTGGCGGCTGTGGGATCTGACGAGCCGGACGAAGCTGCTGGAATTCGCCGAGGCGAACCAGATCCCGATCGCCAAGGACAAGCGCGGCGAGGCGCCGTTCTCGGTCGATGCGAACCTGCTGCATACCTCTTCGGAGGGCCGCGTGCTGGAGAACCCGGCCGAGGAATTCCCGAACTACGTCCTGCAACGGGTCGTGCCGGTGGAAGAGGCCCCGGATCAGGCCGAGATGGTGGAGATCACCTTCGAGAAGGGCGATGCGGTGGCGATCAACGGCGAGCGGCTGTCGCCGGCCACGATCCTGACCCGGCTGAACGAGCTTGGCGGCAGGCACGGCGTGGGGGTGCTGGACCTGGTGGAGAACCGCTTCGTGGGCATGAAGAGCCGCGGGGTCTACGAGACGCCGGGCGGCACGATCCTGCTGGAGGCGCACCGGGGGATCGAGCAGATCACGCTGGACGCGGGCGCGGGGCATCTGAAGGACAGCATCATGCCGCGCTATGCGGAACTGATCTACAACGGGTTCTGGTTCAGCCCGGAGCGCGAGGCGCTTCAGGCGCTGATCGACAAGACGCAGGAGCATGTGACCGGGACGGTGAGGGTGAAGCTTTACAAGGGCTCGGCCCGGACGGTGGCGCGCTGGTCTGAGCATTCGCTGTATTCGGAAAAGCACGTCACCTTCGAGGAGGATGCGGGCGCCTACGACCAGAAGGACGCGGAAGGCTTCATCAGGCTGAATGCGCTGCGGCTGCGGCTGATTGCGAGCAGGAACGCGCGGGTGGCGAAGTAGCCGTCCACGGTGGACGGGACTCTGGTCAAAGGCAAATCAATGGGTTGAGGGCGCGCATTTACGCGCCCTTTACCTTTGGCGGTGTGCCGCGGAACGCTCGTCGATGACTTCGTCACTCCTCGCTTGGCCTTCGCGACGAGAAGCCGGAGGCGCACGAGGCGCCTAGAGCGCAAGCTGCGTCACGGCGCGGGCGACGGCGCAGACGATGTCGCGGGCATAGGCGGCATCCGTCGTCCGGTCGGCGGCGCGGTGGTAGTTCGGATTGCCGTCGGCGGCGGGCTCGGTGGGCAGGTTCGCGAAGAAATCCTCGCTGGCCAGCACTGCGCCCCAGCCCTGCTGATGGAAGGCCGCATGGTCCGAGCGGTTGATCGCCCCGTCATAGACGTTGCGGTCCGGCCCGCCGAAGGTCGAGGTGCCCTTGTAGATCTGCGCGGGCGCCAGCCGGCCAAGCTGGGCGGCGGCCAGCGCCACGCGGTCGGCCAGCGGCAGGCTCAGGTCGCGGATCGCGGGGTCGGTATAGCCCGCATGCAGCTCGAAGATCCGGTTGGCGTCGGAATTGTAGCCGATCATGTCCATGCAGATCACCGCCCGCACCGGCGCCCGAGCCGCCTTCAGGGATGCCGCATAGGCCTTGGACCCGACCAGGCCCGATTCCTCGGCGTTGAAGAAACAGAAGCGGACGGTGTGGGTCAGCCTGCCGGCATAGGCGCGGAAGTGGCGGGCGAGCGACAGCACCCCGGCCAGGCCGGAGCCGTTGTCGTCGCGCCCCGGCGCGGGGCTGGTGGGCGCCTGGTAGCCTGGTTCGAACCCGGCAGTCGAATCCATATGCGCGCCGACGATGACGAGACCCGCGCCGAAGCCGGGGAGCGGGCAGCGGTGCTTCCACCAGGGAAACCAGGGTTGCAGCTTCAGGACCCGTTCGATCTCGGCCCGGATGGTGGCATCGGGCAGATCGTCGAAGCCCTCGGCCCAGCTGTCCGGGGCGAGGGCGCCGAGGTCCGGCAGCCAGTGGTCGGGCGGGGGCAGGGGCCCGGCATCGCGCAGGATGCGGAGGTAACGCTCCAGGATCTCGGGCCGGATCCGCAGGCGGCCCAGGCCGGGCAGGTCGGCGATGATGTTGGAATGGGTGGCCCCGGCATGGACGAAGTCGTGCCGCCAAGGGCAGTAGCCCATGGCGCGCAGGTCGGCGATCAGCGCGGCCTCGGCGCGCTTGTTGTCGGGATGCGCGGAATGGCGCGAGACAATGGGGCCGGTGGCATCGAGCGCGGTGACGCCGGTGTAGCGGTCGAGGTCGGCCTCGTAGGCGGCGGTCACCACAGAACAGCGCGGGCGGATCGAGGCGAGGATCCTGCGGACGGCGAGGTCGAGTTCCACGGCCTCCAGGATCTCGGGCAGCTTGCCGATGTCGGGCACGTCGAAGTCGGCGGCCTCGTGCAGGGCCGGTTGCAGAAGGCCGGGGTCGGGGGCGAGAAACTCGGCATGGCCATGGCCGCCGTGGAGATGGATGGCCTCGGCCGTCTCGCCGGGTTTCAGCGCGATCAGGATCTGGCCCGGCTCGCTGTAGAGGATGGGCCGGCCGGCCAGCGCGGCGGCGAGGTCGTCATGGTGGCCGGGATCGCCCGCGTCGAGCCGGGCCCAGACCAGATCCTCGGTCGCGGGGTCATAGGCGAGGGGAAAGACCGAGAGGCCCATCTC
>JBKBVC010000364.1:0-2829 GCA_046289805.1 Tabrizicola sp. | reverse complement strand
CGGTCAGCCAGAGGCGCAGGTAATCCTTCGGCAGAAGCACCTTGGCCACCCGGTCCCAGACCTGCGGCTCGTGCTTCGCCACCCAGACCAGCTTGGGCGCGGTGAACCCGGGAAAGACGATGTTTCCGGTCAGCCGGCGGAACTGCGGATCGGCGTCCAGCGCGGCGGCCTCGGCATGGCTGCGTGTGTCGTTCCACAGGATGCAGGGCCGCAGCACCTCGTCCGCCGCGTCGAGCAGCGTCGCCCCGTGCATGTGCCCGGACAGGCCGATCCCCCGCACATTCGCCAGCGACCGCTGCGCGGCGAGCCGGTCGAAGACCGTCTCGGCCGCCGAGATCCAGTCCGAGGGCAACTGCTCGCTCCACCCCTCGGCGGGGCGCTGGACGGTCAGGGGGGCGGTGGCCTCGGCGAGCACCGTCTGGTCCTCGCCGATCAGGATGCCCTTGAGCCCCGAGGTGCCGAGATCGAGCCCGATATACATCACGCGGCCAGGTGCTGGGGCTTCTTGCCCAGGATGATCATGCCCAGGATGTCGTCGTCGGTGACCTCGTTCACGTTCACCGTGCCGACCAGTTGACCGTTCTTCATCACGCTGGCGCGGTCGCAGAGCTTCATCACGTTGTGGATGTCATGCTCGATCAGGAAGATGCCGAGGCCCTGCGCCTTCAGTTCCTGGATCAGTTCGGCCACCATCTGGGTCTCGTGCGGGCCAAGGGCGGCGGTCGGTTCGTCCATGATCAGGATCTTCGCATTGAAATAGACCGCCCGGGCGATGGCGACCGACTGGCGCTGACCGCCCGACAGGGCGCTGACCGGGACGTTGAACTTGCGGAAGTTGGGGTTGAGCCGGCCCATGATCTTGCGCGTCTCGGCCTCCATCTTCGATTCGTCCACGAAGCCGAAGGCGTTCACCAGTTCGCGCCCGAGGAACAGGTTCGAGGCCGCATCCAGATTGTCGGCGAGCGCCAGCGTCTGGTAGATCGTCTCGATGTTCAGCGCGCGGGCATCGCGGGGGTCGTTGATCTCCACCTCCTTGCCGTTGATGAAGATCTGGCCCGAGTCCTTCTTGTAGGCGCCCGAGAGGCACTTGATCAGCGTGGACTTGCCCGCGCCGTTGTGCCCCAGAAGGCCCACGACCTCGCCGGGGTAGAGGTCGATCGAGACGTGATCGACGGCCTTGATGCCACCGAAGGCGATCGAGATGTCGCGCAGTTCGACAAGCGGGGTTCCGGTTCTGTCTACCATGGTCTTGGCCCCTTCACTTGATGCGTTTGCGGTAAACGATGTCGAGATACACGGCGAGGACGAGCGCGATGCCGATGACGATGCGCTGGTAGGAGCCGTCGCCGAAGCCGATCAGCACCATGCCGGTCTGCAGGCTGGTCAGGATCAGCGCGCCGATGATCGCGCCGTAGATCGTGCCGACGCCGCCCGCCAGCGAGGTGCCGCCGACCACGGCCGCGGCGATGACGTAAAGCTCGTCGAGGTTGCCCATCGCGTTAGTGGCCGAGTTCTGCCGCGCCGCGCCGATCACGGCGGCGATGCCGGCCAGCGCGCCCATCAGGGTGAAGATCTTCACCGTCATGGCCCGGGTGTTGATCCCCGACAGGGCCGCGGCTTCGGGATTGCCGCCGATGGCAAAGACATAGCGGCCAAAGCGGGTGCGGGTCATCAGGATGGTCATGGCGAAGGCCACGGCAATCATGATCAGCACCGGATAGGCGAAGCCGTGGCCGAAGCTGGCGCAGACATCGGTGTAGATGTCGCCGCCGCGTTCGGCGCAGGCCGGGATCTCCTGGCCCAGGGCCTGATAGTATTTCTGGATGTTGCCCGTCGGCCAGATGTAGGAATTCACGATGGCCGTCGCGCCAAGGATCACAGCGCAGACCAGGCCGATGACGAAGGTCTCGGCCCAGACCGGACGCAGGGCGAAGCCATGGCGCTGGCGCGACCGGCGGCCGTTCAGGAAGGCCCAGACGACGAAGACGCAGGCGATGGCGGCGAAGATCCAGCTGCCGGTCTTGCCGAGCGCCCCGAAGGAGCCGCCCCCGATCAGCGAGAAGCGGTCGTCCAGGGGCGCGATGGTCTTGCCGCCGGCGACGAGGAAGGCCGCGCCGCGCCAGACCAGAAGGCCGCCCAGCGTGACGATGAAGGACGGGATCGACAGATAGGCGATCAGCGTGCCCTGGAAGGCGCCGATCAGCGCACCCATGGCGATGCCGAAGAGGACGGTGATGATCCAGATCGACGGATGGCCGAGGCCCAGCGCCGGCGTCAGGTATTCGACCTGCAGAAGGCCCATGTACATGCCGACCATGCCCATGATCGAGCCCACCGACAGGTCGATGTTGCGGGTAATGATGACCAGCACCATCCCCGTCGCCATGATCCCGATATAGGCGGTCTGGACCGACAGGTTCCACAGGTTGCGCGGCGTCAGGAAGCCGTTCGCCTCGGCCTGGGACGCGCCCAGAAGCATCGAGGGGCGGCCGAGTACGAAGGTCGAATAGGCCTCGAACGCGAGCCAGATCAGGAGAAGCGCGCCCACCATGCCCAGAAGGCGCGGGTCGATTTCCGTGGCGCGCAGGAAGCGGGTGAACCCGCCTTCGTTCGGCGCATGGGATGCAGGGGAATGGGATGTGTCGGTCATGTCCGTCCAGCCTGAGAGGGGATGGGGCCGTGCCGGTGCCGTGCGCCGCGATGCGCGTCATGGGGCCCCGAGGACGGAGCGACGGACCAGCCAGGAGAAAGGGGTCGGGGGGGGCGCGGGGGGGGGGGGCGCGGGCGGGCGCCCCCCGGAAGGCCGGCGCCCCCCCCCCGGCGCCCCCC
>JBKBVC010000004.1:7180-14511 GCA_046289805.1 Tabrizicola sp. | reverse complement strand
ATGCGCCAGTTCCACGGAATGGCGAGATCGGCCTCGGCGATGGGCAGTGACGCAAGCGCGGTGTCCAGCACGACGATCCGCGCGCCAGCGGGCGCCGGGTTGCCCATCGCGTGCTCTGTCCCGCGCTGACCACGCAGCAGGCGGGTCAGGCGGTACCGGCCGGGTCCGATCAGTTCGGCCGCGCCCGCCTGGACGATCTCCCAGACCCCGGCCCCGGACTCGACAGCCAGTGCATTGGCCCCGCTGAACAGCGCGACGTCCGTCACGCTTTCCATCGTTCCGGACAGCAGATCGACCACCAGCGCGTTACCCAGATCGAAGCGCGAGGTCGGCCCCGGAAAGAAGTCGAACGTCAGCGTGGCGATCCGCGCCCGACTGCCGAAGGTCGTCAGCAATGCGAACCCATCCGTCGAGGCGCTGCGGAAGACGGCGATCTCGCCCGGCCAGGGGCTTGCATGGGCGGCGATCAGCGGGCGATGGGCGGGCTGGTCCTCGGAAATCTGCGGCAGGTCCAGCATCACCACCTCGGGGGTGCCGAAGACGACAGGGCTGGCAAGGCTTGCGGGCCGCGGATCGCCGGGCGGCAGATCGTAGGCGGCGCGGTCCTGCCGCACCGCCTCGATGGCTCGCACCTCGGCATCGGCGACCGAGACGAGCCGGAATTCCATTTCCCGGCCGTCATGCGCCAGCCGGATCACATCGGCCGGATCGAGGGCAAGGCGCGAGGGCGGCAGACGGAAGGTCGCGCTCTCGCGTCCGATCCACGCCTCCATCAGCGCGCGGCGACAGCGGCGTTCGGCCTCCTCGGGCGGGATTGCCATCGGAAAGCTTTCCGAGGCGATGCGCGTCGCGTCGACGGTGATGCGGCGGGCTTCCACGAGGGCGGCGTCGTAATCCTCGTCGGCCCGAGCGATCTGCCACTTCAGCGCCTGCGGCAGTTCGGTCTCCTGGTCCCGGGTCAGCTCGAATGCCTCGCCCTCGCGAGAGGCGACGAGATCATCGATGGCCAGCGTGGCGACCGAGGCGCGGCCACGCATGACGAAGCGGATCACGCCCTCCGTTTCGACGGCATCGAAGCCGAAATGCCGGGCCAGCGTGGAAATCGATGCGCGGGGGCTTTCGAGGGCCCCGATCACATAGCCCTCGACCGCACCCCAGAGGCCCGAGACGTCGATGAGGTCTTCCGCCAGCCCAGCGCGCAGGCAGAGGTGGCGCACGAGCGCCGCAAGCGAAACGGCGCCGAGGCGCCCGGTCAGCCAGTGCCCGAGCCGCCAGTTCGGGCCGTCCGTCCAGACGCCGGTCAGCGCAGGGAAAAACGGATAGGGCCGCGCGTCCCAGGTCCAGGCGGCGCATTCCGGCACATGCACCATCCGGCCGCCATAGACCGAGGACACCGGGTTGTTCGCGCCATCGCCCCACCAGAGGTACGTCGCCTCGAGATAGGCGCGCTGGATCGCGTCGTCGCGCCAGCCGCGCGAGAAGTACGGGGTGAAGCTCTCGGACGACTTCGGATCGAAGAAGACGTTGGGCTGGTTCGTCCCCCGGTCGATGGCGGGGCACCCCAGTTCGGTGAACCAGACAGGCTTGGACTGCGGCACCCATGCCGTGGGCGTGCCGCTCTCCACACCGCCCGGCCGGTTGAAATGCGGATTCGACCACCAGGCCCGCAGATCCTTGTAGCGGAACACCCAAGGCTTGCCCGCGGTGCCATCGGTGATTGGGGTGCGAACCTGGGCCGAGCGGTCGGCGGCCGAGGCGTAGAACCAGTCGAAGCCCTCGCCACCCGCGATATTGGCCTGCAGATAGCCCCTGTCATGGATCGCGGGCCAACCTTGCAGGGCGTCAGCATGGTCGAAGCCGTCGCGCCAGTCCGACAGCGGCATGTAGTTGTCAATGCCGATGAAATCGATGTTGGTATCAGACCAGAGCGGATCGAGGTGGAAGAACACATCCCCCGTGCCGTCGCCGGGCTGGTGACCGAAGTATTCCGACCAGTCGGAGGCGTAGCCCACCTTGGTACCCGGCCCGAGGACCGCCTTCACGTCCGCCGCCAGTGCCTTGAAGGCGGTGACAGCCGGATAGGTGCTGGCGCTTGACCGGATCGTGGTCAGTCCGCGCATCTCCGAGCCGATCAGGAAGGCATCGACGCCCCCGGCAGCGGCGCAAAGATGGGCATAGTGCAGGATCATCCGGCGCAGGCCCCAGTCGCCGGAGGGACCATTCCAGCTGACAGTTTCGCCCGAGACGCTGTAGCTGGCGGGCGTGGCCGCGCCGAACAGCGCCGCGACCTGGCTTGCGGCCGTGGCGGTCTTGTCCACGGTCCCTGCGAACCCCGCCGCGGGAGAACAGGTGATCCGTCCCCGCCATGGGAATGCGGGCTGGCCCGATGCGGCGGCGTTGTCGGAATAGGGGTTCGGCAGGCTGTTGCCGGGCGGCACATCCATCAGGATGAAGGGATAGAAGGTCACGCGCAGCCCGCGCGCCTTCATCTCCTGGATCGCCTGCACCACCGCGAAATCGGCAGGCGTGCCGCCGTAGACCGGGCTGTCCTCGGTGTCACGGCTGACAAGATGCGCCGCAGCCCGCGCCACGCCATTGACCGTCCAGACCTTCGGGCTGGAAACCTTGGTCGCCACCTCCACGCCGGGCTTGATCGTGCAGTTGCCCGCCCGCAGATCGTTACCGAACCAGGCGACCACCAGACTGACGCTTTCAACGGCCGGCGCCATGGCCTGCAGCCGGTCGAGGGCCACGACGATGTCGGCCTCGTCGGGCAGCGCGTTCAGGTTCTCGGCCGAGGTCGTGCCGCCGAATGCGCCCGCGCTCTTGCGGATCGTCTCCGTCGCATAGGTGAACTCGCCAGAGGCGGGGATCATGGTGACGGCCTTGACCAGCCCCTCGGCCGTGTCGGGATCGGCCAGTGGCCGGAACACCTCGAAGGACAGTTGCGGCAGGCGATTGCCGTAGGTGGTAAGCGCCAGTTCCTCGAAGACCACATAGGCCGTGCCGCGATAGGCGGGAGTGTTGGCCGCCCCCATCTTCGCGGAGATGAACGGGTCGGCCGCTTGCGCCTCATCGCCGGGATACCAGCGCCAGGTGATGCCGGTCATGTCGAGCGGCTTGCCATCGGCCCAGATGCGGCCGATGCCGGTGATCGGACCTTCGCAGAGCGCCACGGCGAAGCTGGCGTAGTAGAGATACTCGGTGGTCTTGACCTTGCCGCCCCCGCCGCCCTTGCCGCCGCCCTGCGTGGTGGTCTTCGTCTCCTCGCGGAAATCGGTGGCCCAGATGATGTTGCCGCCCATGCGCATCCGGCCGTAGAGCCGCGGGATCACCGCGCCCTCGGTGGCCGAGGTGATGCGCTGCGTGTCGAGCCGCGCGCCCTCGATGCGCTGCGTGGGCGCCAGCGAGAACACGATCCAGCTGTCGACCACCGAGCCGATGGTCGAGCCGATGAAGCCGCCGATGGTCGCGGCGCTGACGCCGACGATTGCCCCGCCGATGCTGCCGCCAATGGCGGCGCCGGCCGCGCCGAGAACGAGGGTGGCCATGTCGGGGTCTCAGCGTTGCGGGAACAGGAAGACAAAGGCGATGCGCCGCCGCCAGGAGGGGGTGAGCGGTTCCTCGATCACGCCAAGCCGCTCATAAGCGTGCAGGAAACTGTCGGGGCCGGTCAGGATCCCGACATGCTTGGCGATGGCGCGGGGCATCATGCGGAACAGGATCAGCGCGCCTGGCAGCGCATCTGCGGGTGCGATCTCCGGCATCATCGCCCGCGCCCCGTCCGCCAGCACCTCGCGCGGCCCGGTCTCGCCCCAGTCGCGGCTGTAGGGCGGGATCGGAAATGGCTCCGGCCCGACCACCTTGCGCCAGACGCCACGCGCGAGGCCGAGGCAGTCGCAGCCGACCCCACGCAGGCTCGCCTGATCGTGATAGGGCGTGCCGAGCCAGGACCGCGCGGCGGCGATGACGCGGGCGGGATCTGCGGTCGGCACAGGCGATGTCACAGCACCGCCCCTTCGTGGCCGCCATCTCTGGTGGCGTAGCGCAGGACAGTGTCCTGCCCGGGGATGTGCGGGAAGCCGCGGAAGTTGGCGGTGTTGGCGAACTTCGCACCACAAGTGGCGATCCGCTTGTCGCAACCCGCCCGGACCACAAAGGCATCCGTCGCCGCGATCTGGCGCACCGGTGCCTCCAGCAGGGTCAGGATCGCCACCCCGTCGACGAGGTCGTGCGACAGCACCTCTATCCGCCGCCCGGCATTCGCGCCGGTCGACCATTCGATCAGCCCGAAGGTGAACCATCCTGCGACGAAACTGCCGAGGCCGGAAGCCGTGAATGCCCGGTCGCGCAGGAGGTCGATCACCGCGCCGGTGCCCTTGAAGGCCGGGGCCTCGAGGTTCACGCCGCAGCGCGCATCGCCCAGCGCGGCATCGCAGCTGGCCTGAAACGTCCGTCCGACCGTCTGGCCGAGGACATGGGCCAGCGACCGGACCTCGGCGACGAAGGCCAACCGCCCGCGCCGGATCTGGCCGATGGCGCCGCGCCGGAGAAGTACGCGCTGGCTCGGATCGGCCCAGTTCACCCGCCATACTTCGACCGCCGCATTGTCCCAGCGCCCATCGAGGATGTCGGTCTCCGTGATCCGTTCCGACGACAGCACGCCTTGCGCGTCCTGCGCGTCCACGGCGAGGTCGGATCCCGAGCGAACCTCGGAGGCGGTCAGCCCGCTCTCGGGCTCGAAGTCGGTGCCATCGAAGCTCAGCGTCCGGTCATGGTCGGTGAAGCCGAAACTCGCGCCATCGGCGCGCGCGATCCGCCAGCACCAGGCGAGCGTCGTCGTGCCCTCGTCGATGTGGGCCTGCAGCGCAGGCGAGAGGGATTTCATCGGCAGGTTCCCGTCATCCGGTCATCGAGATCGGCGATCCAGCCCGCCCAGTCCGCCGGCACGGCCGCCACCGACGCCGCAGCCGGTCGAGCCAGACGCGCCTCGGCATAGGACGCGCAGCCGGCATCACCACTGCCCGTCGTTGCGGCGCAGCCGCTCAGCGGGATCGCCAGCGCCGCGGCCATCGCGAACCGCATCCCGCCCGCGCTCGACGCGCTTGCTCTTCTCTTCCATGGCATCGCGTTCTGCCTCCCGTTTGCCAACACGCTCCCCTTCCACGCGCCCCCAGACCAGACCGAGGACGACGCCCCCGACCGCGCCCAGAGCCGCGACCAGCCAGATCATGAGATCAGCCATCGTCCCGATCCCCGTGCGCGGCGGCGACGCAGAGGGCGACGACGAAGATCCCGAGACAGCCGCCCACGACCACACCTCCGAAGAACTCAAGCATCGCCGCGGAACCCGCGCTCGATCCGGTCGCGCAGGCCGATCAGGCCAAGGCCGAGGAACATGAGCCCTGCCGGCGAGGCATCGCCAGAGCCGGCGAGGAGCGCGACCAAGCGTGAGACCTCGCCGAACCGCCCGGTGGCGGGCAGCGCGAGGGAGGCAATGCCGGTGGCGAAGGCGAGCAGCCCCGCCCACCAGGTGAGCGAGGTCGGACGGATGTAGCGCATGGGATCAGGCCCTCCGGATCAAGGTTGTGAAAAGACCAACCAGCCGGGCGAGCCAGCCGGTCGGCGCGTGGGGCGCAGGATCGAGGACCGGCGGCGTCGGTGACGGCTCGCGAGCCAAGACCAGAGCCTCGTCCTCGGTCAGGCGACGGATCGGCCGCGAGAAGTCCACCCGGCCCGTGCGGTCCACGGACCAGACCGGGATCGTGCCGCCGGGATAGCGGGCGTGGCGGAACAGGTCGCGCTCGGCTTCCCGCCGCGGAATGATCGAGGCCGGTCGCCGCCAGTTCAGAAACGCGTCGGCAGCGGCAACGCGATTTCCGTCATTCAGCGCCTTCGTCAGCGTGGCCCTGGCGATGGCGCCGGTGTTGTAGTGGAACGAGACCAGCGCATCGAACTCGTGCGGTTCCAGCGCCACCTTTACCGCGCGGCGCACCTCGGCCTCGTAGGCAGCGAGGTCGGTGCGGAAGACCCGGAAGGCCTCGCGAATCCCCGCCTCCAGATCGGTGGGCATCCCGCGCGGTAGGGTGGCGGGTTCGGGCGGCCCAGCCGTTGCGGTGTGGCCGATGCCGAAGGTCCAGACCTGTTTCACATCGAGATAGGGTCCGGGCACGATTCCTTCGTGCCGGACGAGGGCCAGCAGGCCCCGGTCAGTCATGTGCATGGGATTACCGGAGAAGCGAGAGGACCAGGATCAGCGCCGCGACAGCGAGACCGATGCGCAGGCGGTGGGAGAAAGTCTGTACAGGATCGCCCGGGTCGCCGCGAAGGGCGCGCGCGCGGCGGAGAAGGTCATTCATCGTCGGCCCCCCCCTTCGCGCCACGCAGCCGGGCGAGGACGAGTTCGATGAAGGCGGGGCCGAAGACGCCTACGAGATAGGCGGCCGACCCTGCCGCGCCGCCCGCGGGGATCGCCTGCGGCGGAAGGGCGAGCCAGGCGGTGACGAGGGCCATCGAGAAGCTGCCCATCCCGGCCGCGATGAGCCCACCAAGCAGGATGTGGCGCAGGGCGTCGCGCAGCCGCATCCGCGTGGTCAGGGCATTGGTCGCCCCGCCCAGCGCGCCCCAGGCGGCGAGGATCACCGCCGTCGAGGCGGCCAGTTCGCGCAGCACCGCCGCCAGAAATCCGGTCTCTTCGTTCATGTGCGGATCTCCAGCAGCGGGATCGAGGTGATGGACCCGAGGCGTTCGAGGTCGAGGGTGACGTCAAGGGCGTCGGTGTCGAAGCGGACGGGGACGTCGAATTCGAAGCCTGCGGTGATGGCGACGCCTGCGGCCGGGGCCGTGGCGAAGGTCACAAGGCCGGTCGCAACGGCGACCGACCAGCCGGAGTCCTGCGGTGTGCTGTTCAGCGCAATGGTCACGGTGCCCGCGACGGGCTTGGTGATGGTTCGGGTCCAAGACTGCGCGCCGGAGGCATAGCGTTTGGTCAGCTGGAACTGCGTGGCTGACCCGTTGCCAGTGCCGATGGACTGATCGGTCGGCCCCGGCGACTGCGATGGCAGGCAGGACTTGAAATCGGACCAGTCCTTGAAGCGAAAGCCGTGGAGGCGGCCATTGCGGGCCTCGAAGAACGCGACCACAGCCGCCAGATCGTCGGCGCGACGGATGCCGTAGGCGACATCGTAGCGGCGGCGGGAATTGGCCCAGCTGGCGTTGCGTTCTTCGGCCCCGCTTGCCAGCTCGACGATCTGGGTGCGGCGCTCGGGGCCGCCGCGCGCGCCCCGGCTGATGTTGTCCGGAAACCGCACCTCGTGAAACGCCATCACATC
>JBKBVC010000004.1:0-7170 GCA_046289805.1 Tabrizicola sp. | reverse complement strand
CACATCCCCCTCCGTCCCAGCACCACGGCGCGGGCGATGTCGCTCGCGACCTGCGTCCGGGACTGACGGAAGCTCTCGGCATCCCGCGCGTTGATCGTGACATTGACGGTCGAGGCGCCCGCCTGGCCAAAGCCTGCCGCCTCGCGCCGGGAGAGGACCCGCTCGCCCCGTTGCAGGATCGCGGGCACCTCGTCGGGGCGCAGACCGGCCCAGCCACCACTGTGCATGCGCGGGGCACCGACAAAGGCCAAGGCCGGGACCATCCGCCCTGGATTAGGGGCGCCGACCATCCCGCCGGAATGGAACACCGAAGCAAACAGATTTCCCGCCCCGCCCAGCACGCCGGAAAGGGCATTGGCGATGGGGCCGAGGATGAAACGCCGGGCCGCGAGCTTCGCCAGATCGGCGATCATCGAGGTCACCAGATCGCGGAAGTCGAGCTTGCCCTTGCGCACGAAGTCGGCGACCGCGTTCTCGGCGCTCCGGAAGGCCCCGACGAGGGCGCTGCCGATATCCCCGCCAAGGTCGCGCGCCTTCGCGGCGTAGTCGGCCAGTGCGGCCGTGACGGCCTGCCAGCCGGTCAGCGCCTGCTCGGCTCCGGCGGCCGTGTCGGCACCTGCCTGTCGTCCGGCCGCACCGGCGCGACTTGTTGCCTCGCCGGTCTCGTCCATCTCGTCGCCCAGCGCCCCGGCCGCGGCAGCTGCGGCCGCCAGTGCCGTTTCGGCATCGGCTCCCGTGCCCGTCACCGCATCCTTCAGCGCCTGCCAGCTGGCCAGCGGCCGACCAGCGGCGTCAGCCAGCATGCCTGCGGCCTCGCGATAGCCATCTGCCCGGGCGCGGGCATCGGCAGCCATGGCGCCGAGACCAAGGTCGGGTGGTTCCAGATAGGTCCGCGACAACGCGGCAGAAAAGGCATCCGCCGCCGCCGCCCCTGCAGCTGTTGCCGCGCCCTCGAACGGATTGCCGATGCGGCCCAGTCCCACCGGATCGAGAGTGCCGATACGCACCCCGCCTGCGCCGGTCGCCCATTCGGGCAGCAGCGCCAGCGCTGCGTTCAGCGTCTCGATGAAGCTGTTGATGCGCGTGACGACGCCGTTCAGCATCGCCTCGACGCCCGAGATCAGCCCGTTGGCGGCCTGGAAGGCGAAGTCGCCGATGGCCCCGGGCAGGCTGCCCCAGATCGCCACCGCCGCATCATAGGCGCCCTTGAAGATCGCCGCCGTTCGATCGCCGAAGCTGACCACACCTGCGGTGGTGCCTTCCAGAGCCGAGAGTCCGGCCGCCTTCAGCCCCTCCCATCCGGCCGCCATCCGGGCGAGGGCCGCGTCGAGCGTGAGACCGATGCGCGACCAGACCTCGCGGGCCAGATCGCCCAGCAGACGAAAGCCCTCGCCCACGCCGCCGATGCGGGCGACAAGTTGAGAGAACTGGTAGACCAGCTCGCCCGCGCCGACGATCAGCGCCCCAAAGCCGGTGCGGATCAGCGCGCCGCGCAGAACGACCAGCGCCGTCGCAACGCCCCGGACGGAGAGCGCGGCAGCGACCATGCCAGCCACCCAGCGGCCCGCGAGAAAGGCGGCGAAGGTCGCGGCATAGGTGGTCAGGCGACCGATGTTCTCGAAGAGTCCGCGGATCGCGATGCCGAGAGCGCCGGTCCGGCTGGCGACCGCCGCCATGGCGTTTGCGACGGCTTCCAGCGCGGGGGCCGCCGCGACCGCAAGCTGGTTCGAGAGCCCGCGCCAGATCAGCCCGAGGCGCGAGATGGCGTCGTTGGTGCGCTCGATCTGGCGAGCGTCCTGATCCGAGACCACCACCCCGAAATCCCGCACATCCTGCGTCGCTTGGCGCAGCGTCGCCGTATCGATGCGGGTGAACACCAAGGCCGCGCGGTCGCCGAAGAGCTGCGAAGCGACGGCCGCGCGTTCAGCCTCCGGCACGAATTGCCCCAGTGCCTGCTGGATCGCAACGATGCGCGCGTCGAGCGGCAGACGCTGCAGATCCTCGGCCGAGAGCCGCAGGCGACGCAGCGCCTCGACCGCGGGACCCGTGCCGGAAGCCGCCTGGCTGAGCCGCCGCGTCAGCTGGACAGTCGCCTGCTCGACCTGACCCATCGACACACCAGCCAGCTCGCCCGCCCGCTCAAGCGTCTGGATCGAAGCCACGGTGGTGCCTAGGGACTGCGCCAGCTTGGCTTGTGCATCGACAGTCTGCAGGCCGGAGCGCACCATGGCCACGCCAGCGGCCGCTGCCGCTGCCACAGCGGCGGCGGCAGCCAATTGAACCCGGCGCGCAAAGGAGGCCAGCCGCGTGTTCGCCAGCTCCATCTCGCGGCTGAACCGACCGAAGCCGCGTGCCCCTGCCTCACCGATCCCTTCCAGTTCGGCGCGCACCTGCCGTCCGCCCACGGCTGCGAGGCGGACGCTGACCCTCTTTTCAGCCATGGGATTGATCCATCTGTTCGTTGAGCTTCCCGACCATCACCGCCTCGATGACGGGCAGCAGTTCGGCCATGGCGAGCGGCGGCACGCCGAGCGCGTCACCGAGCGCCAGCGCCGCCGACATATCCCAGCCGATCACCGCGCCGGGCAGCACGCGTAGCTGGCCGCCGAGACGGCCGACAAGGTCCCAGACCTGCCAGCCCTCGTGGGTGAGCGGCCGGTTCAGCCGCGCCGGGCAGTCCGGGCAGGCTTGCTCGCGGCCCTCGCAGGGTGCGCAGGCTTGGCAATACCTGTCGCCCCCGCCGAAGGACCATTCGGCGAGAGCGCGGAGGCGTTTTTTTCCTGTTCCAGCAGCAGGCCCTTGGAGACGTAGGTCAGCTGGAACGCCTCGAAGATCGGCCAGACGTCGAGAGCCGCGTCGATGGCCTCCGGGCTCGGGTCGATGGGCTTGCCGTCCGCATCGCCGATGCCCTCCCAGGCGAGCACGGCTCGCCGCGCGAGCGCCTTGGCGAAGGCGACGGCGCGCTCCTCGTCGGAGGCGTCCTCGGGCACGGCTTCGATGGCGGGGTCACTCCGCGTCGCCACCATCAGGGCGGTGGTGAGCGGGCGCAGTTGCACCCGGACGCCGGGCGCGAGATCGTGCCAGCGCGGCGCGTTCGTCAGGTCAAGCGTCAGCATCAATACGTCTCCACATCGTTCACGAGGGTCGCGGTGCACATCCGCCCGACCACGCTGTCGCGGGCCGCCTGCCAGTCGAAGGTGGCCTGCACGCCCTGCGGCCCGGAGATCTCGATGCGCGGGCGCGGCAGGTAGACGGCGTGCACGGTTAGGCGCAAGCTCTCGCCCGAGGGCAGGATATAGGCGAATTCCATCTCGCAGGCCTCGCCGTTGATGGCCTGCGTCACCAGCGTCTGGTCGGCGAAGCGCACCTCGATCCGGCCGGTCAGCGCGGCCATGCCGGGATCGGCGCCCTCGATCTTGCCGTCGTTGCGGATGGTCTCGATCCGGTCGAGGCCATTGGCATAGGTGATCTCGGCCGAGACCACATTGCCGAGGGCGGTGCCATTGCGCGTGATCGCCCCGTTGAAATGGCCGAAGCGCTTCAGCTCCAGCGCGGCGGGTGGTGAGGCGGGTGCGCCGAACGCGCTGGTGGTCGTGCCCACCGTCTCGCCCTGCGCCACCAATCGGGCCGTCGCGGTCAACAGGCCCGAGCGCTGCATCTGCCAGGTGATCTGGTCGAGCACGCAGCCCGAATACATCGCATAGCGCGGCACCTCCGGCATGCCGGTCTCGATCGACATGCTGGGCAGCGTCCAGGACCCCGACTGGAATTCGTGCGTCCAGGGGCCGGTGCCGGTCGTGGTCGGCGCGCCGAACGCGGCCTTCAGCCAGAACCCGAAGGCCTCGGCGTCGAGCGGGACGACGACATCGCCATCGGCCGTGACCGCATCCTTGATCGGCGCCAGCGGATCGCGGCCGTAGCCGAGAAGCTCCGAGTTGAGGAGCGGCTGCTCCGCGCCCAGCGAGGTGCTGGCGAAGGGCATGCGGGTGAAGCCGCTCGCGGGCGGCGTTCCATAGGTCGTCTCGAACGCAAGCGCCATCTGCGCCCGCGCCCCCTGGGCTCGTGCCATGGTGTTCTCCTCGGGTTGTCGGGATCAGCCGAGCGGATCGGCCGTGGAATAGTGCAGCACCACCGGGATCACGGCGGCCTTGAGGCTCGCTGCGCCCTCTACGGCCAAGTCCACGGGGCGCGGCGCTTCGGCCTCGACCCAGTCGCAGAGCCCGCCCAGCGTCCGGTCGGCGGCGAGCGATGCGCCGATGCTGGCGATAAGCGTGTCGAACGCGGCGTCACGGTCGGAACCCTGCACGACCGCCTCGATTTCGGCGCGGTGCTGGTAATGGTACCGCAGCGGCGACAGCGTCACCTCCGGCTCACCCGGCTCGCCGTCGCGCAGGATCAGCAGGCCCTCGGCCGGGACGCGCTCGGGCAGCACCTCGCCACGCAGGGCGGTGGCGGGCAGCGCCGAGAGCCGCGCGTACAGCGCGGCGAGGATGGTTTCGCGGGCGGTTGGCATTTCAATCCTTCTTGCGTTCTGACGCCGCCGCGCGAGCCAAGCTGTTGAACTGTCTCGCAGGATCGCCGATCATCGCGACAACACCTTCATCTCCCCGTATCCGCGACCCGCCCGACGGTTCAACCGATGCGAACCGACAGGATTTCTGAATGACGCGCCTCGATCTCGAGCGACAACAGGTCTGGATCTATCTCGCCGCCATCCTGGCAGGGCTGGGCTTGGGTCTGTTGCTGCCGGGGGCCGCCGCACATCTCGAGGCGGCGCTCTGGCCGCTTCTGGGCATCCTGATCTTCGTGACATTCACGCAGGTGCCGCTGATCCATCTGCCGGAGGCGTTCCGCGACCGGCGCTTCATGGGGGCGATGCTTGCGGGCAACTTCGTGATCGTCCCGCTGATCGTGGCGGGGCTGCTGGTGTTCCTGCCGAGCGATCCTGCGATCCGGCTAGGCGTTCTTCTGGTCCTGCTCGTCCCCTGCACGGACTGGTACATCACCTTCACGCATCTGGCGGGAGGCGACACCGGCCGGGCGATCGCCGCCTCGCCGGTGAACCTGATCGTGCAGATGGCGCTGTTGCCCATCTATCTCTGGCTGTTCATGGGATCAGCCTTTCTGGAGATCTTCGCGGTCGGTCCCATCGTGACGGTGTTTCTGACGCTGATCGTGGCGCCGCTGGTGGCGGCATGGGTTCTCGAACGATGGGCCGAGGCGCGATCCGGCCGGGACGCGGTGATGACGCGTCTTGCCTGGTTCCCGGTGCCGCTGCTGGCGCTGGTCGTCTTCCTGATTTCCGCATCTCAGGTGCAGACCGTTACAGCGTCCCTTCCGATCCTGCCGCAGGTGACGGGTGTGTTCGTCGGCTTCCTCGTGCTCGCCCTGATCGCGGGGCTGGCAATAGCACGAGCGCTCGATCTTCCGCCGCAGTCAGGACGCGCGCTGGTGTTCAGCATCGGCACACGCAATTCCTTCGTCGTGCTGCCGCTGGCGCTGGCCCTGCCGCAGGAATGGCGTCTGGCCATCGTGGTCATCGTCTTCCAGTCGCTGGTCGAACTGCTCGGCGTCCTTGTCTACCTCAAGGCGGTTCCGCGTCTTCTGCCCGATCGGTGAGCCGGTCTGCCGGTTTCAGAACCGCGTTTCGACCCAGTTCGCCACGATCAGCCCCGGCACACTGCCCAACGCACGGTCTGCATCCCGCGCAAGGTCCAGCCGCTTCGGCAGCTTGACCTGCGGCACCAGCAGGAAGATCGGCGCAGTGACCTTGCCGCGCCCGGTCTTCGATCGGGACACCACCGCCTGGCCCTTCGTGTTCAGCCGCCCCTCCGCCACCAGCAGGCTCGGTCCGGTGCGGCGATAGACGAACCGCAGGCGCAGCCCGCGTCGCCGTTCCCACTCGCCTGGCGTGGTCGAGGCACTGCCTCGACGCAAGCCGCGCGGGGATTTGCCCGCCGCAGGCAGCGGGATCGCCAGCCAGAACCCGTTTTTCGAGCGGATCAGCGGCCCCGTGTCGTGCGCGCCGACGATGACCGGGGCCTTGGACCAGACCAGTGCAGCCGCGTCCAGGCTCTCGCCCGACCTCGGGAAGTTCTGGCTCCGGATCGAGTTGGCGAGCCGTGGCCCGAGCCCCGCGCCGGTGATCTGTAGCCGCCATGCCGTCTTCAGCCCGGTCCCGGCCTCGCGCATGGCGGCGGTGACGGCGCGCTCCCCGGCCGCGACTTCGGCCGCCATCATCGCGACGATGTCGGGATCGATGTCGAGCTGCAGCTTCATGGCCGTCACGCGGGCCTCAGATCGACGGTCCAGACCAGCCGCTCGCGATCGCGGACAGGCTCGCCCTGAATGAGGAAAGCCTCGCCGTCGATCTCGATGCAGTCGCCGGGACGCGGGGCTGGAACCTCGGCGACGCGCAGGTCGATCCGGGTGGTTTCGGACCAGATGCGCGCCTCGCCGAAGTCGGTGACGGCGTCCGCGCGCCGGGTGACCGCGCGGACGAGGACCGGGGCGCCACCCTCGGCGATGTAGATGGCATCGCGGCCGATGTTGCCGTCGATGAACAGCGCGTCCAGCGCCGCGGCGACGGCGTTCATCACGTTCGCCGTGCCGAGCGCAGCACCTGCGGACGGGTGCAGATCGGCAGCGGATTGCTCTCGATCTCCAGCCTAACCCACTCGTCGCGATCCCGGTCGGGGATCGTGCGGGCATAGAGCGGCTGACCGAGGGTGTTCACCGTCTCGAAGGTGTCGGCGGGGGCGTAGTAGATCTCGAAGAGCCCCTCGATACCCTCGGGATAGAAGAACGCCTTGTCGGTCGGCACGCCGAAGCCCACGCCGCCCCGGTAGCGGCGGAAGGCGATGCCGCCGAAGCTGACCTCGTCGGCCACGCGGCCACGCAGGTCGGCCGCTGCGGCGGTGTTGAGATAGGTCTCCCGCACCTCCTTGTGGGCCACCAGATCGGCGAAGAAGGCCGAGCCGCATTCGGCGCGCACCTGCACCGCCCCGGCCGAGAGCCCGCCCATGGAGGCCTCGACATCCTCGATCAGCGCCTGGCAGCGCTTGCGCAGCGCCCCCGAGGCCGGGCTTGCGTTGTCGAGGTCGAAGTCGATCTCGGCGGCCGGCGAGATGCCGAACTCGGTGAAGTAGTTCACGACCGTGGCGTGATCCT
>JBKBVC010000363.1:0-2834 GCA_046289805.1 Tabrizicola sp. | reverse complement strand
GGAGCCCTCGGCGGACATCTGCACCTCGATCAGCTTGCCGGCGCCGGTCATCACGAAGTTGCCGTCGGTCCCGGCGGCCGAATCCTCGGCATAGTCGAGATCGAGGACGGGCTGGCCGGCATAGATGCCGCAGGAGACGGCGGAGACGTGGTCGAGTATCGGGTCCGTGGCGATGACGCCCGAGGTCAGGAGCTTGTTCACGGCGAGCCGCAGCGCCACCCAGCCGCCGGTGATCGAGGCGCAGCGCGTGCCGCCGTCGGCCTGGATCACGTCGCAGTCCACGACGATCTGGCGTTCGCCAAGCGCCTGCCGGTCCACACCGGCACGGAGCGAACGACCGATAAGGCGCTGAATTTCCTGGGTCCGTCCCGATTGCTTGCCCGCCGCGGCCTCACGTCTCGTGCGCGAGTTTGTCGCGCGCGGCAGCATTCCGTATTCGGCAGTGACCCAGCCCTGGCCGGTGTTCTTCAGGAACGGAGGCGCCTTGTCTTCGATCGTGGCGGAGCACAGGACATGCGTCTCGCCCATCCTGATGAGGCAGGAGCCTTCGGCATGTTTCATCACGTTGGTTTCGATTGAAACCGCCCGTAGATCGCTTAGGTTTCTGCCTGACGGACGCATTGCCGGACCTTTCGCTGGGATGCGGCCACATATGCAACCAGTGCCCAGGGATGCAACCCCGAATACCATGAACACCCAATCGATCCTGTCCGACATGAACGAGCGCACGCGCGAAGTCTTTCGGCTTGTAGTCGAGGGGTATCTGTCGTCGGGCGAGCCGGTCGGATCGCGCACGCTGACCCGAACGATGTCGGAAAAGGTCTCGGCCGCGACGGTGCGGAACGTGATGCAGGATCTGGAGTATCTCGGCCTTCTCGACAGCCCGCATGTCTCGGCGGGGCGGGTGCCGACGCAGCTGGGTCTCAGGATGTTCGTGGACAGCCTGCTGGAGGTCGGTCAGGTCGCGCCGGAGGATCAGGAGAAGATCGACGCGACGCTGGGGATGAACGATCATGACGTGGCCAGCCTGCTGGACGAGGTCGGGGCGGCGCTGTCAGTGATTACCCGCGGGGCAAGCGTGGTGCTGGCGCCGAAACGGGAATCGGCCATCCGGCACATCGAATTCGTGAGCCTCGGCCCTGACCGTGCGCTGGTGGTGCTGGTCTTTGCCGACGGGCAAGTGGAAAACCGCATCTTCGCGCCGCCGCCGGGTCAGACACCGTCCTCGATGCGGGAGGCGGCGAATTTTCTCAACGCCCTGGCCGAGGGGCGGACGCTGTCGGAGCTGCGGGCCAGCATGGCAACCGAGATCGCCCAGCGCCGGCAGGAGATCGACTCGCTCGCGCGGGAACTGGTGGAAAGCGGGCTGGCCGTGTGGGAGAACGCGGGCGAGCCTTCGGAACGGCTGATCGTTCGGGGTCGGGCGAACCTGATCGACAATGTGGCGGATCAGGCCGAGATCGAACGGATTCGCGTGTTGTTCGACGATCTGGAGCGCAAGCGGGACATCGCCGAATTCCTGGATCTGACCGAAGCGGGCGAAGGCGTGCGCATTTTTATCGGGTCGGAGAACAAGCTTTTCTCACTTTCCGGTTCAAGTCTGGTGGTTTCTCCCTATATGAACGCGGATCGGAAGATCATCGGCGCGGTGGGCGTGATCGGTCCGACTCGGCTGAACTATGGCCGGATCGTTCCGATCGTCGATTACACCGCACAGCTGGTGGGCCGCCTTGTCTCGGAACGGGGCAAGGGCTGAGATAAACGAGGACCGTAAGATGGCGCAGGAACAGGCCGCTTCGCCGCAGGTGGAGCTGGAAGAATTTGAAGCTGCCCCGGAGGAGGCTCCGGTTGATGAGCTGGAGGCCCTGCGGGCCGAGCGAGACGAGTTGCGTGACAAGTTCATGCGGGCACTGGCCGATGCCGAGAATTCGCGCAAGCGGGCCGAACGCGACCGGAAAGAGGCCGAGATGTATGGCGGTTCGCGCCTGGCGCGCGATCTGCTGCCGGTCTATGACAACCTGAAACGCGCCCTGCAGGCCGTGCCCGAGGAAAACCGCGAGGCCAGCGCTGCCCTGATCGAGGGGGTGGAGCTGACGCTGCGCGAGCTGACCAATGTGATGACCAAGCACGGTGTCACGCCGATTTCGCCCGCGGTGGGCGACACGTTTGACCCGCAGCTGCATCAGGCGATGTTCGAGGCGCCGTTGCCGGGCACCAAGGCCGGGCAGATCATTCAGGTGGCGACCGAGGGCTTCCTGCTGCACGACCGCCTGCTGCGCCCGGCGCAGGTCGGGGTGTCGTCGAACACGGCGGAATGACGTGTAGGGTGCGCTACAGCGCACCCTACGCCATCCCTTTGAGTTCGTAGATCAGCTTCAGGGCTTCCATCGGGGTGAGCTCATCCGGGTGGACGCCCTTCAGCCTCTCCTCCACTGCTGAGACTTTCTGCTTCTGCGGCGGGGGCGCGGGGGGCGCGGCGCGGAACAGGGGCAGGTCGTCGATCAGGGCGCCCTGCTTGCCGCCCTCGCGGTCGCCCTTTTCCAACGCCTCCAGCACGACCTTGGCGCGTTCGATGACGGACGGCGGCAGACCCGCCAGCCGTGCGACCTGCACGCCGTAGCTGCGGTCGGCAGCACCTTCGCGGACTTCGTGCAGGAAGATGACCTCGCCTTCCCATTCCTTTACCGCAACGGTCGCGTTCCTGACCCCCGGCAGTTTGCCCGCAAGCGCCGTCATCTCATGGTAATGCGTGGCGAACAGCGCCCGGCAGCGGTTGACCTCGTGCAGGTGTTCCAGCGTTGCCCAGGCGATCGAGAGGCCGTCGTAGGTGGCGG
>JBKBVC010000003.1:0-14577 GCA_046289805.1 Tabrizicola sp. | reverse complement strand
GGGGATGATCCCCTCATAGACCCGCTTGACCTGATAGACGCGGCCCCCCTCGTCATAGCGGAACTCGATCTCCTCGCCCTTCGAGCCGCGCAGGAACAGCTCCTTGACGGTCTCCGGCAGGTCCTTCCACTTGGCCTTGAGGTTGAAGCCATAGTGTTTGGCCAAGGCCTCCATGGTCTGCGTGAGGTAGGGCGATTTCGACTTGGCCCAGGGCGCGATGGCGCCTTGCAGCAGCGTCAGGTTCTGGTCGGGGACGATCAGCCGTTCGTCGAAGAACAGCTCCACCCCCAGCCCGTCGCAGACCGGGCAGGCACCGAAGGGGGCGTTGAAACTGAACAGGCGCGGTTCGATCTCGGCGATGGTGAAGCCGCTGACGGGGCAGGCGAACTTCTCGGAATAGGTGATGCGGGTGGGCTCCTCGCCCTCTTTCACATCGGCCAGTTCGATGACCGCGATCCCGTCGGCCAGGTTCAGCGCGGTGCGGAAACTGTCGGCAAGCCGCGTCTCGATCCCCTCGCGCACGACGATCCGGTCCACCACCACGTCGATGTTGTGGCGGAACTTCTTGTCGAGCGTCGGCGGCTCCTCCAGCTCGTAAAAGGCGCCATCGACCTTGACGCGCTGGAAGCCCTGCTTGCGCAGCTCGAGGAACTCCTTGCGGTATTCGCCCTTGCGGTCGCGGACGATCGGGGCCAGCAGATAGGCCCGCGTGCCTTCGGGCATGGCCATCACCGCATCGACCATGTCCTGCACCTGCATCGCGGTGATCGGCAGGCCGGTGGCGGGGGAATAGGGCGTGCCGACCCGCGCGAACAGCAGGCGCAGGTAATCGTAGATTTCCGTCACCGTGCCGACGGTCGAGCGCGGGTTCTTCGAGGTTGTCTTCTGCTCGATCGAAATCGCCGGCGACAGGCCCGAGATGTGGTCCACATCCGGCTTGCCCATCATGTCGAGGAACTGGCGAGCATAGGCCGACAGGGACTCCACATACCGCCGTTGGCCTTCCGCATAGATCGTGTCGAAGGCGAGGCTGGACTTGCCCGACCCCGACAGCCCGGTGATCACCACCAGCTTGTCGCGCGGGATATCGACATCCACGCCCTTGAGGTTGTGCTCGCGCGCGCCGCGCACTTCGATGAACTTCTGTTCCGCCATGGCCGACCCCAAAGGTGCAGGCGCAAGAGATAGGACGGTTTCGCCGAGTCTCCAACCGGAAAAAGCGAACGTAGCATGAACATGCTATCGGCACGAGAATGGGGCTTCACTTAATCATATAGCAAGCTATATAGGTGAAATCCCAAAATCGAGGTGCTGCATGTTCTCCTTTCTCCGTCCGGGCCAGACTTCTGTCCCACCCAGCATTGCCGAAGTCGCCGAACTGGTGGCGCAGGAAAGGATGGTCCTGCTCGATGTGCGCGAAGTCGCCGAGGCCAGGGCTTCGGGCATCGCCAAGGGCGCGCGGCTGATCCCGCTGTCGCTGTTGGGCCTCAAGGCCGATCCGAAGCATCCGGACTGCGAACTCCCGCATGGGCTGCCCATCGCGGTCTATTGCGCTTCCGGCGGGCGGTCGGGGATGGCGGCTGACGTGCTGACCCGGCTGGGCTATGGGCCGGTCTACAACCTCGGAGGCCTGCGCGATTGGGTCGCGGGCGGCGGCCAGGTCATCGCCTACTAGGCAAGCCGGGCGCGCCGGGCCTTCTGTAGCGCGTGGACGGCGATTCCCGCGCCGCACAGGAGGATCGCCGCAAGCGCAAGTCCGGACGGGCCCGCGGCGGCCAGCAATGCCGCCAGCACCGGGGTTCCGGTGGTGGTCCCCAGGTTCCCCAGCTGGGCGACCGCCCCGGCCGCGCGGGCGCGGTCGGCCGCGCCGGGGTTGAGTTCGGGGATCGAGGCGAAGCTGGCGCCCTGCACGATGCCAAGCGCGGCCGACAGCAGGAACCCTCCTGCCACCATCCCGGCCCCCTGCCCCCAGAACAGCCACAGAATCAGGAAGCCGGGGATTGCCACGGCATAGCCGGCCTGGACCAGCCGGACCGCGCTCATCCGGCCCAGGAGCCAGACCCCCAGCGTCAGCGAGACGGCGATGGAGACCAGCGGCATCCCCGCCGCGATCAGGGCGCGGTGGGTGGCGGGAGTCTCGGGCGGCAGCAAGGTCAGGACCGCGACGTAGAGGAAGGTATAGCAGCAGAAGCCCATGGCCGGGGCCGCGAGGCGGGGCGAAAGGTAGATCTGCGCGTGCTGGGCCAGGAGATTGCCGATCGGCAGCGCCTCTCCGGACGGGTCCGGCGGCAGGGTCGCGGCCAGGGTCACGGCGAGGGTGGCCATGTAGGCGGCATGGCCGAGGAAAAGGCCGGTCGGCGTTGCCATGGGGCCGACCAGCGCAAGGATCGTGTAGGTCACGCCGAAGAAGGACGACCACAGCGTCATCGCCAGCGGGCGGCGGCGTTCGGGCGCCAGGCTTGCGATCATCGTCGGCCCGACGACAACGATGGCCAGGTGGCTTGCCCCTTCCACGATCCGGCTGGCGAGCATCAGGGGGTAGGCGGGCATGAGGCTTTGCAGCGCCGACATCGCCGCCCCGGCGGCCAGCGCCGCGACGATCGCCCGACGCGGGCCGATCCGGGCGACCAGAAGGCCGGCAGTGGTGCCGAAGATCAGCCCGACCAGGCCCACGATCGACACGACAAGGCCGAGGGCGACCTCGCCGTGGCTGCCGTAGCTGGCGCGCAGGGTCTCGTAGAGAATCGAGATCTTCCCGAACTGGGCGGCGGCGCCCAGGCCGGCGGCCCAGAGAATGAGGACGAGAAGCATGGGGGGAAGCGGGCGCATGGAACAGTCGTAACCGGAACGCCCGCGGGAAGCCAGAGCCTGTCCCGCGAGGACGGATCCGGATAAACCTTCTGCGTCAGACGTTTGGCTGCGGACGCCCGGGATCTCGCAAGGGTCTGTGCACGGCGACCCGTCCCGCCGCGGCCCTGTCGCAGAAAGTGACTGCACGGTTTCATGTCAGGCCTGCAAAGTCTTCATGAACAATCGGCATGGCTTGCATGGCGCCCCTTTCCGGCGCCCTGCTTGCCACCGTCCTTCTTCTTGCCCCGCCGCCCGGGCGGACGAGCATCGCGCGCCGGTCGCCCGGTTGAACCGTGTCCTGATCGCCAGCCCCGCCTATGCCCCGGTCCCCTGCCCCGAGATCGGCGTCTCGGCGCTGGAGGGCGCGGCGGGCCTGCGCTCGCAGGCCGGGGCCTATTTCCCCGAGACCGGGCGGATCGAGCTGGCGCCGGATCTCGATCTGAACACGGCCTATGGGCAGAGCTTCCTTCTGCACGAGAGGGTCCATGCCGCACAGGTCGCGGCCGGGGCGGATCGGACGGCGCCCTGCCCCGCGGCACTTGAGGCCGAGGCCTATTGGGTGCAGGCCGACTTCCTGCATCGCGCCGGGCTGGGCCGCGACGCGCTGCTGCCCCGCATGCCGGGCGACCAGTTGGGCAGGTGCGGGGCTGCACCGGACTAGTGACCGCAAGGCGCCGCTCCTCGACGGCGTCGTCGCGCGTCGCTGGGGTGGTCCTGCCGAGCAGACACCGAAGGCGCGGCGCAGGCGGCGTCAGTCCTTCTGCGCCATGGCCCAGGCGACGACCGGAAAATCGGGATCGTCGGTCAGGTCGTCGTCCTCGCGCAATTCCGGCGGCCAGGGGGTTTCGAGGTTCCGCCGCGCGACATGGCGGTTGCCCCATTGGTGCGCCTGGATCCGGTCCGCGGCAAATCCGGCCTCGATCAGCAGGTTCCTCAGCCCCCGCGCCGTCCAGCGCGAACAGTCCACCGGGGCGGCGTGGTAGGGGATGAAGAAGGGCACGGCCAACCAGAACCAGCCGCCCTTGCGAAGCATCCGGTAGATGTTGCGCGTCGCGGCGTAGGGCCGGTCCAGATGTTCCCAGACCTGGTTAGCGAGGATGAGGTCAAAGCGGATGACCTTGCCGTCCTTGTCCCAACGGGCCCCCGCAGGGGTCGAACCTGTGGAACGGCAGGGCGCGATAGCTGCGGAACGGAAAGCTCTCGCCCCATTTTCCAGACAGTTCCAGCACGTCCAGCCGCTCGGGGCCGAGCCGGACGATCCAGTCCCGGCTGGCCTTCTGCATCACGACCCGGTTCAGCGATCGCATCTTCAAGCCCCAAGGTTCCGGCTCAAGCTAACTGCCCTGTGCCCCAAGGCCACTGCACATCCCGGCGCGAGGGTCGGAAAATCCCGACTTGGCGTCGGCCGGGCGTTGCCGCAGCCTTGCCGGCATTGACCTTCGCCCATTTGCCCAAGTCATTCAGGAGCCTGCCATGCCCGTCACCCTGCGTTTTCAGGAGACCCATCGCTATGCCTATCCCGTCGCCACCGCCGGCAACGGTACGGCGCTGACCGTGGCCCGCGTCTCGGGCGACCCCTACCTTGCCTTCCTTACCCAGACCGGCTTTGACGACGAGATCGTCTATCTCGCCCTGGGCTTCGACTACGAATACTTCCGCAACCCGAACCCGGTCGGCCGCGACGTGATCACCGGCATGGCCTTCGACGAGACCAGCGGCAAAATCTACTGCTGCAACGAGACGGTGCATGCCACACAGGTCTTTGCCTTCGATCCCGTGACGAACCTGGAAACCTCGATGCAGGACCTGGTGGCCGATACCACGCTGACTTCGCCGCACGGGATCGCGATCAAGCCCAACCTCTACCTGCGCAGTTCCGAGTCCCGGCTGGAGATGCGCGCCCGCGACGGCACCCTGCTGGGAACGCGCGACTATCCGGCGCGCGACATCCGGGGCATCACGGCCACGCCCTGGAGCTGGACCTTCGTTGATCGGATCGCCAACGAGATCGTGGTGATCGGCCCCTTCGGCAACGAGATCGCCACCGCCCCGGCCCCCGGTGCCGCGGGGGGCGTGGATGACATTGCCCATGACATGCTGTCGGTGATGAGCGAGGAGCCGCAGGTCTGGCTGGAGCCGGGCGTGATCGGCGATCCCGGCACGATCCACCACCCCGACACGCCCTGGTCGCCCGCGCCCTGGCTGGGGCGGCACCGGCTCTATGTCGCCAATGTCGCCGACCAGACCATCTACGCGGGCTACCTGACCGCCGAACCCTAGATGTGCAGCGCGCGTCCGTAGGCGTCGAGCACGGCCTCGTGCATCATCTCGGACAGGGTCGGATGCGGGAAGACCGTGTTCATCAGGTCTTCCTCGGTCGTCTCCAGCATGCGGCCGACGACATAGCCCTGGATCAGTTCCGTGACTTCCGCGCCGACCATGTGGGCTCCGAGAAGTTCGCCCGTCTTCGCGTCGAAAACGGTTTTCACCATGCCTTCCTGTTCGCCAAGCGCGATGGCCTTGCCATTGCCGATGAAGGGGAAGCGGCCGACCTTCACCGTGTAACCCGCGTCCTTGGCCTTCTGTTCGGTCAGGCCCACCGAGGCGACCTGCGGATGGCAATAGGTGCAGCCGGCGATGGAATTGGGCTTGATCGGGTGCGGATGGCCGCCCGCGATCAGTTCGGCGACCATCACCCCTTCATGGCTGGCCTTGTGCGCCAGCCAGGGCGCGCCGGCGATGTCGCCGATGGCGTAAAGCCCCGGAACCCCGGTGCGGCAGTATTCATCGGTCACGACATGGGTGCGGTCGATCTTCACGCCCAGCGCCTCAAGCCCCAGGTTCTCCACATTGCCGACGATGCCCACGGCCGAGATGACGGTATCGAAGTCCTGCGTGGCGATCTTGCCGTCCTGCTCGATATGCGCGGTCACGCCCTTGCCGGGATGCCGGTCGAGCTTCTTCACCGTGGCCTTCTCCAGGATCTTCATCCCCTGCTTCACGAACTGCTTTTTCGCGAAGGCGCTGATCTCGGCGTCTTCCACGGGCAGGATGCGGTCCATCACCTCGACAACCGTGGTATCGGCGCCCAGCGTGTTGAAGAAGCTGGCGAATTCGATGCCGATCGCGCCCGAGCCGATGACGAGAAGCTTCTTCGGCATCCGGGGGGCCACCAGCGCGTGCTTGTAGGACCAGACCAGATCGCCGTCGGCCTCGAGCCCCGGCAGTTCCCGTGCGCGGGCGCCGGTGGCGAGGATGATGTGCTTCGCGGTCAGCTCTTCGCTGCCCTTGTCGGTCCTGACCGAGACGACTCCGGCCCTGGGCAGCGTCGCGGTGCCCATGAAGACCGTGACCCTGTTCTTCTTCATCAGGTGGCCGATGCCGCCCGAAAGCTGTTTCGCCACGGCGCGGCTGCGCGCGACCACGGCGGGCAGGTCATAGCCGATGCCCTCGGCCTTCAGCCCGAATTCCTTGGCGCGGTGCATCAGGTGGAACACCTCGGCCGAGCGCAGCATCGCCTTGGTCGGGATGCAGCCCCAGTTCAGGCAGATGCCGCCCAGGTGTTCGCGTTCGACGATGGCGACCTTCAGGCCCAGCTGGCTGGCCCGGATGGCGGCGACATAGCCCCCCGGTCCGGCACCGATCACGATCACGTCGAAGCTTTGGGCAGCCATCCTTCCCTCCTCCAGAAAAAGTAGTTTGCCATTAAACTATCCGGAAACCCCAAGCAACGCTGGGGTTGCCGTGGCCCTATGCATCAGGTGCATGGCTTTTCAGCCGGTTCACCACCGCCGCGTAGCCGCCGTCCGCGAGAAACCTCAGCTCCTCGGGGCTGCTCTCGCGGCCAAGCGCAGCGTTGCGGGTGGGAAAGCGGCCGAAACGGTCGATCACCCATTGATGCGCGCGGGCGTGCAGCGCCATCTCGGGGTCCGAGGCGACGCGCTCGGTCAGAAGCCGGACTGCAAGGGCCTGGTCCTCGGCATCCTCGGAATGTTCGAAGGGCATGTAGAAGAACTGCCGTTCGGGTTCAGGCGCGCCCAGGTCCCAGCCGGCCGCCAGCGCCTTGCGGGCGGCGGCGCGGGCCTGCGGGTCGGTGGCAAAGGCCAGCGCCGTGCCGCGGTGGATGTTGCGCGGGATCTGGTCGGTCAGGATCAGATAGGCCAGCGTGCCCACCGTGCCTTCCGCCCAATGCTCCAGCCCGCCGTCACGGGCGGCCTGCCAGAGATCGGCAAAGCGGTCGCGGCAGAGCCGGTCGATCGCTTCGCCGCCCGCATACCAGCCCTCGGGGCCGATCTCGTGCAGCCAGAAGTCCAGAAGCTCGACCGGATCGGACATGCCGCCCCCTTTCCCGGCAAAGACTTGCAGGGAAAGCGCGGCGGCGCAACCGCGGATGTCAGGCGGCCTTGTCGGCGGGCGGCTCGTCCCTGACGGCTTCCTCCAGCACCGCTTCGACCGCCAGCGGCGAGGCACCCGGCGAGACGCTGCGGAAGGCGCCGGTGACGCTCGGCGCGGCGCGGCGCGTCATGCGGAACAGCGCATAGGCCGCAAGGGCGACGTAAAGCAGACCGATGAACAGGAAGAAGCCCGAGGGGCCGACCTCCTCCATCATCCAGCCGGTGGCGGTGGGGCCGAATATCGCGCCGAAGCCGTTGAGGAAAATGAGACCGGCCGAGGCGCCCGCCATCTGTTCGCGCGACAGGAAGTCGTTCGTGTAGGCGATGAGCAGCGCGTAGACCGGGTTGGTGATGCCGCCAAGGATCAGGGCGACGCCGATATAGGCCGGGAAGGGCAAGGGGACGAAGGCTGCAAGGGTCATGACAACGGCGGCGATGGCGGAGAGGCCCATGATCAGCGTCCGGCGGTCCATCCGGTCCGAGGCCCAGCCGACGGGGTATTGCAGGACCAGACCGCCGACATACAGGGCACCGACGAAGATCGAGATCTGGCCAAGGGTCAGCCCCTCTTGCGCGCCCCAGACCGAGGCCATGCCGAACATCGCCGAGAAGACGCCGCCGGTCAGCAGCATCCCGACGCAGCCGAGGGGGGAGATCGCGAAGAGGCGGCGGAAGGACAGGCGGCGGGTGGAATCGAAGGCGGGCGCGGGCGTGGGCGCAAGCAGGATCGGCATGAAGGCCAGCGACACCAGCACGGACGGCAGGATGAACAGCGCGAAGCCCGAGGGGTCGGGCAGGTTCAGCAGCACCTGGGACGCGACGATGCCGATCATCTGCACGATCATGTAGGCCGACAGCGCCTGGCCCCGCGTCTCGTTCGAGGCGGTGTTGTTGATCCAGCTTTCGGCGGTGATGTAGATGCCCGAAAAGCAGAACCCCGCCAGCACCCGCAGCGCCGTCCAGGCCATCCAGTCGGGCCAGACCGGGTAGATCACCAGCACCGCCGAGATCAGCGAGCCGAGCGCGGCAAAGACCCGCACATGCCCCACTCGCCGGATCAACTGCGGCGCGGCCCAGGAGCCGAAGAGGAAGCCCACGAAATAGGCGGCCATCACATAGGAGAGCTGATAGGTCGTGAAGCCTTCCAGGTTGCCGCGGATGCCCAGCAGCGTGCCCTGCACGCCGTTTCCGACCATCAGGAGCATCACCCCCATCAAGAGCGGCCAGGAATGGCTCAGAACCTTCAGCATCGCCCGTTGCGCCCCCGCGGACTGCCCGCCGCCCTCTGCCTGCCCGAACTTCGCCCGCATGGCAAGCCGCCCCCGAAACGTCCGGCAGGATTGTTTCGGGCCAGCCGGTTGATTCCCGTCGCAGAGTCCCCATCTGGAAGCAAACCCATCGATTCATGCCGCAGGAGACCCGCCATGGCGCGACCGGACGATCTCGCCTCCAGAAAGCGCTTCGATGGCGTGCTGACCGGGCCGGAACTGGCTGCGGCGCGGGCGGCGGGCATGGACCTCGCCTTTTGCCCGCTGCAACAGGGCTGGGTCGCCCTTGGCGCGGCCGAGGATGGCGAGACCGTGCCGCCCCTGTCCTGGCATGTGGGCCGGCTGCCGCTGTTCAAGCAGATGCCGGGCCGGCCGGTGCATCCCAAGCCCGAGGCCCTGACCTTGCGGGTCTGGGTCGAGGACGACCTTCCCGCCTATCGCGCGCTGCTGTCGGATCCCTCGCTCTGGACCTGGATGCTCGAGGACCGGCCAAGGCAGCTGGACGACGACACCTGCCGCGCGCTGATCGCGCTGTCCACCGAAGGCACGCACCACAAGGTGCGCGTGGCGACCCTGGCCGGCGAGCCGGTGGGTCAGGTGCGGCTGGAATACGGGGTCGAGCCGGGGACGGGTGAACTGAGCTACTGGCTTGGCGCGCCCGCGCGCGGCAAGGGGCTGGGACGGCAGATGGTGGCGCGCTTCCTTGACCGGCTGGCGGCGCGCCGGCCGGAGATCCGCATCATCACGGCGCGGGTGCATCCCGATAATCGCGCCTCGATCCGTCTGCTTCTGGCCTGCGGCTTCGTCCCCTGCGACCGCGCCACGCTGGGCCTTGCGCCGCGCGGGCGCGACGACGGCAGCTGGCTGGGCTTCCTGCGTCAGTCGGACTGAGCGCCGGGAATCAGAAGCGAGCTGTCGCCGTAGGAGAAGAAGCGATAGCCCTCGCGGATGGCGTGGTCGTAGATGCGGTCGATGCGCTCTTTGCCCATCAGGGCTGCTACCAGCATCATCAGCGTCGATTTCGGCAGGTGGAAATTGGTCATCAGCGCATCGGTGACGCGGAAGCGGTAGCCGGGATAGATGAAGATGTCGGTCTCGGCCTCGAAGGGATGCACCACGCCCGAGGCATCCGCCGCGCTTTCGATGAGGCGGAGCGCCGTGGTCCCGACCGGAATCACCCGCCCGCCCGCGCGTTTCGTGGCATTTATCTCCCCCGCCGCCGCGGCCGAGACCCGGCCCCATTCGGCATGCATCCGGTGGGTGGTCACGTCCTCGACCTTGACCGGCAGGAAGGTGCCCGCGCCGACATGCAGCGTGACCTCGGTGAACTCCACCCCCCTGTCGGCCAGTCGTTGCAGAAGATCCCTGTCGAAGTGCAGCGAGGCCGTGGGCGCCGCGACGGCGCCCGCGTGGCGGGCGAAGACCGTCTGGTAATCGGTGCGGTCCTGGTCGTCCGCCGCGCGTTTGGCCGCGATATAGGGCGGCAGTGGCATCACTCCGGCCTCGGCGAGGGCCGCGTCGAAATCCTCGCCCGTCAGGTCGAAGGCAAGCGCGAGGTCGGTCTCCGACTTCTCCGCAACCCTGGCCGAGAGCCGGTCGGAAAAGCGGATCACCTCGCCCGGCTGCACCTTGCGCAGGGGCTTTGCCAGGGCCCGCCAGCCGCCCCCGGCGCGGGGCTCCAAGAGCGTCACCTCGACCTTCGCCACCGCCTCGCCGCGCTGGCGGGTGCCGAAGAGGCGCGCGGGCAGGACCTTGGTGTTGTTCAGCACCAGCCGGTCGCCGGGGCGCAGGATGTCCACCAGGTCGAAGACATGCCGGTCGGCGATCCCGTCCCCCTCGGCCAGCAGAAGCCGCGCATGGGTCCGGGGCCGAGCCGGCCGGGTGGCGATCAGCCGCTCGGGCAGATCGAAGTCGAAATCCGACAGTTTCATCCGCCCGAGCCCTCGCTCACATCGCTCAGGCTGGGCGGGCGCTGGCGGAAGATCTCGCGGAACATGCCCGGCGTCAGCACCGACAGCGGATTGACCGAGACATTCGGCGCCTCGGCCGTGCCGGTGAGCCGGTAGTTGAAGCCGAAAAGTCCCTCGCCGCGCCGTGTCAGGATCTGTCCCACCCCGTTGACCAGATAGATCGGCGAGATCACCCCCTGAAGGTCGATCCGGCCCGAACCGCTGAGATAGAGCCCGGCGAAGGAAATGCCAAGCGAGGCGCCGACGGCCGAGCCTTGCGTGATCTCCACCCCCTTCGGCGTCATCACGAAGGTCACCTCGCCGGTGTTGAAGGCAAGACCCGACCCGTTCATCTGCTCCAGCAGCCCCACGACCGAGATCGCCGACAGAAGCTCGGCCAGCGCCGGTGCGCCCTGCACGCGCAGGCGTTCGAAGCTGGCCTTGCCGTTGTATTCGCCCTTCGGCCCGCGCGGAACCAGCGACAGGTCGAGCGATCCGCCACGCCCCTTGTCGAAGATCCCCGCCGCCGCCATGACCGCTCCCGCATTCTCCGAGGTGATGCGAACGGCGGTGCCGCCCTTGACCTGGCCGACCCTGCCCCGGATTTCGGCTGCGCCGTTGACCCCGGCCACGAAGCTGCCGTTCAGGCCGCCCCTGGATCCGAATTCGCCGCGCAAGCCGGTCAGGCGGATTCCGTCCGAGATCCGCAAGGCGTCCAGCCGCACCTGCACCGGCCCTCCGGTCCCGCTGCCGCCCTCCGGAATCCGCCGCAGGTCCAGCGTGCCCCCGGTGATCGCCACATCGGGCGCCGCGTTGCGTCCGCGTCCCGTCAGAGTGACGCCCGCGTTCAGCCAGTCTCCGGCCACGACCTTGTCGAACACCGCCTCGTCGAGCCCGCCCCCCTCGCGCGTGGTCACCCGGCCGCGAACCTCGAGCCCCGGCCCCTTCAGCGTCAGGCGCTCCACCACCGGCTGTCGCGACAGCGTCGCCTCGAGGTCGAGCGAGGCCCGAGTCCTGGGCGCCTTCGACCAGCCCAGCGCATCCAGCCGCAGCGCAATCCCGGCAAGGTTCGAGGTCAGCGTCAGTTCCGGTGGCCGACCCTTGACCAGCGCCACGTCGATCGCCGCAGGCCCTTCGCCCTTGACCGACCCTGCCGGCAGTTCCACCCCGAAATCGCGCAGGACCGGGTCCGACAGCATCACCGTGCCGTTGACCCGCGCCCGGCCCTTCTGTTCCGGGCCGAAGCCCTGCAGATAGGTCAGGTCCACCGGCATCCGGTCCAGCCGTCCGGCCCCCGAGAGCCTCAGCCCCTCGGTATCGACGGCGACCTCGATCTCGGGCGCCGACAGGATGCGACCCGGCACCAGCGCCGGCGAGGTGAAGTCGCGGATCCTGCCTTCGACCGTGAAGCTGACCTCCTCGAAGGGGATCTTCGGCTTCAGGGGCATGATGACCGTGGCCCGAAGCTCGGCCCGGCCGTCACCCAGGTTGTAGGGTTGGCCGGCCTTGGAAAAGAAGCTGAATGGCTCCTGGTCCAGAAGCGACAGAGTAGCGGTCAGGCTGGCCGAGGTGACCAGATCGACCTTTGCCGTCGCGGGCCGCTGGGTGATGTCGGGGATCTGGAACACCGTGCCGTCCGCCTCGATCCGCCCGCCTTCGGGCGCGATGACATGGCCCTGGTCCAGCGCGATGACATAGCTGCGGTTGTCCAGCACGGCATGGCCGCTTGCATTCAGGATCGGCGGCAGGGTGCGGACAAAGCGCACCTCCGTGTCCGAGAATTCGTAGGCGAGGTTGAAGATCGGCTGCCTCCCCGGCTTCAGCCGCAGCGCCGCCTGGACATCGGTCAGCTGCCCCTGGCCCACGTTAGCGGCGAACCACACCCGCGTCCTGGGCACCACCGACACCGGCCAGACCTTCAGAAGCCGGTCGGTCTCTATCCGGTTGAGATGCAGGTCCAGTGCTCCGGTCCATCCGGCAGCATCGGCCGACACCGACCCGGACAGGAGCAGCTGCTCGGTCCTCTCGACCAGCGCCAGCTGGCCGATGTCGGCGCGGAACGGGTCCAGCTTCAGCCGCAGGTCAAGCGCCCCCTTGCCAAAGCGGACCGGGGCCTCGAACAGGCCCTCGGGATCGACCATGACCTCCTCGAAGGCGATCTGCGCCTCGATGCTTTCCGGCAAGGCTCCGGGGGCAAGCCGTTGACCGCCAGGGCCAAGCAGATCGCCATGCCCGCTGGCCTTCAGTCGAAGCGAGGCGCTTTCCACCGTCAGCGCGTCCAGCCGGATGCGTGCGGTCGCCGGATCGTAGCCAAGCGACAGCGCCGCCCGGTCAAAGGCGACGGGGCGCGCGCCCTGCCCCGGCGACAGGCTGCCCGAGGCCAAGCCAAGCTGTCCCGAAAGCCCGGCAAAACGCCCGCCCTCGTCAAGCCGCGCCTCGAGCTGGCCCGAGATCGGCGCATCGACGAAACCGAGGAAGGCCAGCGGCGGCGCCATGGCTGCAAGATCGGTCGCGGCGATGTTGTCCACCCTGGCGCTCAGCCGCGCGGTCTCGCCGGTCTTGTCGGACACCAGCCTCAGCACCGCCTGCGCCGGATCGGTGCCGTCCAGCAGCGTCAGACCGAGTTCCGCCGAAAGGGTCGCTTTCTCGTTCTCGATGACCAGACGGCCGTCGCCGACCTGCCAGTTGCGGCCCGCGCGCTCGTCGGTCAGCGACAGGCTCAGCCCCTCGGCCTCGATCCCCCGCAGAGAAGACAGCGCGGGGCTGGAAAACACCCGCTCGGCGGCATCCAGAAGCTCGGACGGGTCGCGCGCCCCCAACCCCGGCATGCGATCGCCGAGTTGCAGGTCGATCGCGCCCGTCACATCGCGACGCAGGGCCAGCCGGGCGCCGGTCAGCCGGAGGTGGCTGGGCCGGACCTTGCCCGCCACAAGCGCCGCGGGATCGAAGGCCACCGTCGCCTCGGGCAGGGTCAGAAGCGACCGGCCGTTGCCGCCGATCAGGCGGATGTCCTTCAGCCGGAAGCGCGGGAAGAAGTCGCCCCCCACCGCCAGTTCGACGCCACCAAGCGACAACGCAGCCCCCTGTGGCAGGCGCGCACCGGCGAGGCTGTCATTCAGTCGCGCCTCGATCTCGGCCACGCCCCAGGTCGGCACCAGCAAGCTGCGCCCCGTATGGGCCAGCGTGAGGTAGCCCAGCGTGAGCGCGATCAGGACGAGGGTGAGGATCACGGTCAGGCTCAGCCGTCCGCGTCCCCGCACCGGGCGACGTGGGGGAAGAAGTGCCCGCGTCTGCCGCTCGGGCACGGCAACGGGCATGATCCCGCTGTCCTCTCCCGCCCTCTGGTCGTCCATCTGAGCTGGCGCCTCGCTGCCCGTGGTGCGCGCCCCGCGTCGGGGCTTGTTGATTGCTGCTCTGGTGCCTTTATCTTTGCGCGAAGGCAACTAGATGGGAAGTCACTTTCCCTTTTCGGCAAGGAGCCGCGCATGATTTCCGCAGGACAGACCGCCCCCGATTTCACCCTTCCCCGCGACGGGGGCGGCACGGTCACGCTCTCGGCCCTGCGGCCGGGCAAGGTGGTGCTCTACTTCTACCCCAAGGACGACACCCCCGGCTGCACGCTGGAGGCGCAGGATTTCAACGCCCGGATCGCCGATTTCACCGCCGCCGGGACGACGGTGATCGGCGTGTCGAAGGACAGCGTGAAAAGCCACGACAAGTTCTGCAAGAAGCACGGCCTGTCGATCATCCTGGCCTCGGACGAGGCCGGCCACACCTGTGAGGATTACGGCGTCTGGGTCGAGAAGAGCATGTATGGCAAGACCTACATGGGGATCGAGCGGACAACCGTGCTGATCGACGGCGAAGGGAAAGTGGCGCGGGTCTGGAACAAGGTCAGCGTCAAGGGCCATGCCGACGAGGTGCTGGCGGCCGCACGAGCACTGTGAAATAAACCCGGTTCGCGCAAATTCCTTCGAGGGAATTTGCAGATCTTTTCGAAAGGATTTGCGGGAGCCCGAGCGATGTCCCTCTCTCTTGCCGAAATGGCCGTGGACGTGCTGACCACCGCCGACGGCCGCGCCAAGACCGCGCTCGGCCGCGCCCATGCCGCGCGCT
>JBKBVC010000362.1:0-2849 GCA_046289805.1 Tabrizicola sp. | reverse complement strand
CCTTCAGCAACTCGTCCAGCAGTTCGTTCGATATCGTCATAGTCCTCGCTCCTCTCAGGAAGCATGGACCAGATCACCGATACACAGAAGGTCTGACACTCTCGTTCGGCCGGGACTACGACCGCGACAAACTTCCCTTCGACCTTGTGCTGCTTGACCCTGACGAGGCCTTGACCCGGCGGCATCTGTCCGGGTTCGACCTGATTTATGCAGGAGGGGATGACTTCCACTGTCTTGGTCTGCCCGACCTTCTGCAGCCGGGACAGAAGCTGGTCTATGTGATCGAATACACGCAGGAGACGCGGCTACAGATCATGGATCTGGACCGCAGTCGCAGCTTCCTGCGCCGGTTGCGCGGGCGGCTCTGGTTGCGACAGCGGGAACGGCAGCGCCTCCGCGCCTTCCGTGCGGCGACGGCGCTTCAGGCGAACGGCTACCCCGCCTTCGACCAGTATGCGCGGCTTTGTCCTGACACCCTGCTGTATCTGGATGGCCGCATGACGCCAGACCTCTTCGCGACCGAATCCGAGATGGCCGCGCGCGAGTCCTGGCGGGCGGCGGGCGGTCCGATGCGGCTGATCTTCTCGGGTCGGCTGGAGCCGATGAAGGGCGCTCAGGACCTGATCCCGGTGGCGGAGGTCCTGGAACGGCGCGGCGTGGATTACACGCTGGACATCTTCGGCACCGGCTCGCTACAGGGCCAGATCGCCGACGGGCTGCGGCGCCTGGCCGAACCGGGGCGGATCCGACTGCACGGCGCGGTGGATTTCGAGACCGAACTGGTGCCCTTCACCCGGACGCAGGCCGACATCTTCCTCGGCTGCCACAGGCAGTCCGATCCCTCCTGCACCTATATCGAGGCGATGGGCTGCGGTGTCGCGGTGGCCAGTTACGACAACCGGATGTGGCAGCGATTGAACGGCGAGGCGCAGGCGGGCTGGGGCTCGCCTCTGGGCAAGCCGGAGCTTCTGGCCGAACGCCTCGTCGCGCTGGCCGGGGATCCGGACGCCATCACCCGGGCCAGCCGCAATGCCCTGGCCTTCTCGCAGGCGCATGGCTTCCTGCCCGAGTTCCGCCGCCGGATGGAGCATCTGGCCCGGATCGCCGGCACAGACCTCGCGACGGCCGCCGCCTGACTGTCAGGCTCAGGGCGCAAGGATCAGCCCGGACGCACCACGGCCGTGCTTTGCGCCGACCGGATGAAGTTCGAGGCCGGCCCGGTCAGCGGCGCCCCCTTGCGCCAAGCCAGGCCCACCTGCACCGTGGGCAGGTCGCCCGAGACATCGCGGATCTCGATCCGGTCACCTTCCAGCGACCAGGGCCGATAGACGAGGCTGGGCAGGATCGCCAGCCCCGCGCCGGTGGCGACCAGCGACCGCACCGCCTCGACACTCCGGGTGCGGAAGGCGATCTGCGGCTTGACCGGCAGGGCGGCGGTGAGGCGACGGGTGGATTCCTCGATCTCGTCCACCATCAGCTGGATCAGCGGCGACCCGCCAAGCTCTTCCAGCGCAATGCTTTCCTGCTGTGCCAGCGGATGGCCCAGCGGCAGCCACAGCCGGTAGGGCGAGACCAGCAGCGTCTCGACGTTCAGTGCCATCCGGTCGTGGACGGAACTGGTCAGCAGGACCGCCACGTCCAGTTCGCCCCCGATCAGCAGGTGTTGCAGGTATTCGCCCGAATCCTCGATCACGTTCAGATCGACCTGCGGGAAGGCGCGGCGATAGCGTTGCAGGATGTCCGACAGGACATAGCCCGCGACCAGGCTGGTCACGCCCAGCGACAGGCGGCCCTTGGCGGCCTCGGCCTCCTTCTGGAATGCAGTCCGGGCGGTGGCCACATCGGCCAGGATCTGCCGCGCATGGCGCAGGAAGGCCGAGCCCTTGTGGGTCAGCACGATGCCGCGGGCCTGACGGTCGAACAGCACCACGCCCAGGTCGTCCTCCAGCCCGCGGATCGCCTCGGTCACCGAGGACTGGCTGATCGACAAGTCCCGCGCGGCGCCGGTGACCGATCCGGCCTCGGCGGCGGCAATGAAGAACTGAAGCTGGCGCAGGGTGAATGCCATCGGAATCGGCGATAGGATGCTGGGCCAATCTGGCCCGGAGATAGCCCATCGTGCAAGGCTTGAAGCTGCGCCTTGCAGGTGGTCTGATGCGGGAAGATCAAGGGGGTAGCGATGTGGTGGATCCTGGCGGCCGTGGTTCTGGGCGGAACCGCGATTGCGATGCAGGCCCCGATCAACGCCGCACTGGCCCGGGAACTGGGCGGACCGGTCCCGGCGGCGGCCGTGTCCTTCGCAGTGGGCTTCGTCGTCCTGCTGGTCATCGCGCTTGCACAGGGCAAGGGAGCCGCGTTCCTCGATCTGCCCAAGGTTCCAGTCTGGACCCTGTTCGGCGGTTGCCTTGGCGCGCTGTATGTGCTGACGGCGGTCTGGGGCGTCTCGTCCCTGGGCGTGCTGACCCTGGTCTCGGCGCTGATCCTTGGCCAGATGACCGCGGCCATGGTGATCGACGCCACCGGAACGCTTGGCGTCGCCGTGCGCGAGGTCACGCCCGCGCGCATTGCCGCGGCGGGTCTCGTGCTGGCGGGCGTGATCCTGTCGCGCGCCTAGTGTGGCGCGGGCGGCCTTTGGCCCTGCTCCAGCACCGTCCAGCCTGGGGGCGGCGCGGGAGGCGGCGGGCCGTCCTGCCAGAAGCAGAGCCGCAGGTGGTCCGCCTCGCCCGAGGCGTCGGCGACCAGTGCCCAGTGCATCCCGAACCCGTCGATCAGCAGGCCCTCGGCATAGAAGGCGATCTCTTCGGCTTCCAGCGCTTCGGACGGGCTGTCCGGCCAGCCGTCCGCCCCGC
>JBKBVC010000361.1:0-2859 GCA_046289805.1 Tabrizicola sp. | reverse complement strand
GTCACGGCCGGCGAGCTGAAGTCGCGCGGCTACTATCAGGGCTCGAACGTCAGCTACAATCTGAAGAAGCTGGTGGAGCTTGGCTACATGCACCACCAGCGGTCCGAGATCGATCGGCGGTCGGTGCGGGTGCGTCTGACCGAGAAGGGACGGCAGGTGCGCGCGGTGCTGTCCGACCTCTTCAGCCGCCACGCCGAAGGGATCGAGCGGCGTGCGCTGATCGACGCCTCGGGAATGGACGAGATCAACATGTCGCTCAAGCGCATGGAAAGGTTCTGGACCGAACAGATCCGCTACATCTACTAGGCCGGCGATCGGCCCGCTGCTGTCACCAGAGACAACAGGCGGGCCACACGGAGGAAACACCTGCCGGACATGGTTGCCGGATCGTGAATGTCCGCAGTCAAGCCCTTGAATTGCTTTTGGACCCGCATCCGTCCTGTGTGGACAGGGCCGGGTCAGTTCACCTTGCGGGACGGCAGGAAGGGCAGGGGGGCGACCGGCAGGCCTTCCTCGATCAATGCCCGCGCCTCCTCTGCCCGGGCCTCGCCGTGGATCGGCCGGCCCGGGGCCTCGCCGGCGTGGATCCGGCGCGCCTCGGTCGCGAAGTTCATCCCGACATATTCCGAGTTTTCCTCGATGTGCCGCCGCAGGGCGGCGATCTGCGCCTCCAGCTCCGACGCGGGGGCGCTCAGGTCCGGGCGGATGGTGCCGTCGCGCCCTGGCCTGGAAGCCGCCTTGCGCGCAGGCCGCACCGCCGGTGCCATGAGCTCCTTGCGCACCTCGCTCGACCCACAGACAGGACAGACCACCTGGCCAGCCGATTGCAGCGCGGCAAAGGCATCGGCTCCCTTGAACCAGCTGTCAAAGGTATGGTCATTCCCGCAACGAAGACTGTATCGGATCATTCCGTGCCTGCCCGTTTCTGGCGACACCTCTAGCTAATCAGTCGCCGAGAAAGTTCAATGCCCCCGGCGCTTGTCCAGCCTGCGCTGCCGGGCAGCATCCCCGTTCTCGCTGTCGTCTGCCGCGATCGGCAAGGGACGCCCGCCCTCGGGCGGCGTGAAGCCGGCGATGATCCTGCCCAGATCGGGTTCGTCCACCAGTCCGGCCGCAACCGCCAAGGGGAACCATTTCCTGCGCCTCTCCTTCGCCTCGGGAAAGCTGTCGGCCAGTCGGGATACCTTCAACCCATATACGGCGACCGCACAGGGCACCGACCTATCCAGGCCCAGCACCTTCTGATAGCCAAAGCGCCCGATGCAGAGCGGGCTGACCTGACCGCTGACCCCTGCTTCCTCCCAGGCTTCCTGTGCCGCGGCAGCTTCCGGCGCCAAGCCCGGCATCGGCCAGCCCTTCGGTATCACCCAACGCCCGGTGTCGCGGCTGGTGATGAGCAGCACTTCGATCCCGTCGCCGCCTTCACGCCAGCACAAGGCTCCGTATTGCACCTTCGCATGTCCAGATCCGGCGCCCTGCGCCAGGAACTTGTCTTGCCAACTCATTTCACGCCCATCTGGCCGCCCGTTATCCGGAGCTGGCCCCTGCTCGACCGTTACCAGCGAAATATGGCATGGCTGCGGAGGAAATCACAGCATTTTCCGGATGATTTGACCCGATGCGACCCCGGATTATCTGCTGGCAAGCAGAATGCTGCATCTGGAGGCATGATGAGTCGAATCCTTGCGGGACTGTTGGTCTGGATCACCCTGTCGCCCGCCTTCGCGGGCGAGCGTTTCCGCTTTGCATCGATCGACGGAGGGGTGATCGATCTGGAGGACTGGCGCGGCAAGCCGGTTCTGGTGGTCAACACCGCCTCGCTCTGCGGCTTTGCCGGACAGTTCGACGGCTTGCAGGCGCTGCACGACCGGTTCGGAAGCAAGGCCCTGATCCTCGCGGTGCCATCGAACGACTTCAACCAGGAGCTGGAAAACGAGGCGGCGGTAAAGGACTACTGCGCCGCGAACTTCGATCTGACCCTGCCGATGACCGAGATTACCCATGTCAAGGGTCCGCAGGCGCATCCGTTCTACGCCTGGCTGCGCGACGAGACTGGGTTTGTTCCAGGCTGGAACTTCAACAAGGTACTGATCGGCCCGGATGGCAAGGTCGTCGCCACCTTCGGCGCGCCGATTGCGCCGCAAAGCCGGGCCATAGCCGGAAAGATCGAGGCCCTGACCAAATGATGCTGTCGCAGCCTCCAGCCCCTGCCGGGCTGGCGGTGGCCTCGCTTTTCGTCGGCTCGGACATCTATCGCGGGTCGTCGTACGGCCTGCGCCATCCGCTTCGGATTCCGCGCGTGTCCACGGTCGTGGACCTGGCGCGCGCCCTGGGCTGGTTGCCCACCGACCGTTTCCGTTCCAGCCCGCGCGCCAAGCCGGCGGCGCTGACCCTGTGGCACGAGCCGGCCTATGTGGCGGCCTTGCAGGAGGCCGAAAGGCTTGGCGCGGCGTCACCCGAGATGCGGGAACGCTTCCACCTCGGCACCCTGTCCAACCCGGTCTTCCCGGAGGTCTATCGCCGGCCGGCCACCGGGGCAGGAGGGACGATGCTGGCGGCCGAACTTCTGGCGCGCAGCCCCGGGGTGATCCATGTGCCGGGCGGGGGCACCCACCATGGGCTTCCCGACCGCGCGAGCGGCTTCTGCTACCTCAATGATGCCGTGCTCGGCCTGCTCGAATGGCTCGATGCCGGGCTGACGAACATCCTCTACCTCGACATCGACGCCCATCACGGGGACGGCGTGCAGGACGCCTTCCACGACGATCCGCGGGTCTTCACCCTCTCGGTCCACGAGGAGGGGCGCTGGCCCTTCACCGGCGCTTCCGACGACCGGGCCGGTGGCCATGCGCGCAACAT
>JBKBVC010000360.1:0-2867 GCA_046289805.1 Tabrizicola sp. | reverse complement strand
GAGTAGCAGAGGGGGGTGGGGGTGGCAAGGGGGGAAGGTGGGGATTCTTCGGTGCGGAACCGCAGGTCGGTCTTGGACCTACCCAGACTGCCAAGAGATGCCCAAGCCTGCACTGCTTGACCTCAGACCCACGCTACCGCACCCTCTAAAGAAATCACCGGGACGACTTAAGGAGATCCTGAAGCTTTATGGACCAGGTGCTTAACTATCTTACCCCTGCCGTGGTAGCAGCCATTGTCGCAGCAGTAATGTCAATTTCTCTACCTTGGGTAAACTGGGGAATCGAGAAGCGACGCCTTCAGAGACAACGCCGAATCGAATACATCGACGCTGTTCGCAGATTTGCTCAAGATCATAGTCCCGATCTCTCAGAATTGGTCCAAACGCCCGAGTATGCTGCTATCCGCAAGCATCTCCCCAGTGAATTCGTTTCAAAGATAGAGCGAGCGGACGGGAAGCTAACGATAAACGTTGTCATGGGGTCTGGGCGGTCAAGTGGTGCAAATAACTTCAGACCGCGGCTCTTCGACGAACTCTCAAAACTGGAGATTAAGTGGAAGCTGATCTAGTAGGAAAAGCAGAAACTTACTACCAATCTTCATCGCGTCCTAGAATGAAGAAGCCCCCGCCTTCCGGCAGGGGCTCTCTCATTTCACTCGTGGCCCATGGCTCACAGACCAGTCGTCACGTCGATCGTCTGACCGTCTTCCAGCATGACATAGGCCTTCTTCTTGTCCGAACGCTCGCCGGGGCGACCGCGGAAACGCTTGGCCTTGCCCTTGGTGATGGTGGTGTTCACCGCCTTCACCTTCACACCAAAGATCGCCTCCACGGCTTCCTTGATCTGCGGCTTGGACGCATCCATCGCGACCTGGAACACGACGGCACCCGCCTCCGAGGCCATGGTGGCCTTTTCGGTGATGACCGGCTTCTGGATCAGGTCGTAGTGCTCGGGCTTCAGGCCCGCTGCTGCTTTTGCTTTGCTCATTTCAGACGCGCCTCCAGGGCTTCGACACCGGCCTTCGTGATGACCAGGGTGTCACGCTTCAGGATGTCATAGACGTTCGCGCCGATGGTCGGCAGGACGTCCACGCCCTCCAGGTTGCGGGCGGCGAGCGCGAAGTTCGCGTCCACCGAGGCGCCGTCGATGATCAACACGCGCTTCCAGCCGAGCTCCGCCTTCATCTTGGCCAGCTGGGCGGTCTTGGCCTCGGCGAGGGTCGCCGCTTCCAGGATCACCAGCTCGCCCGCCTTGGCCTTGGCCGACAGCGCGTGCCGCAGCCCGAGGGCGCGGAACTTCTTCGGCAGGTCATGGGCGTGGCTGCGCGGGGTCGGACCCTTGTAGACACCGCCATGGCGGAAGATCGGCGCCTTCTTGGAGCCGTGGCGCGCGCCGCCGGTGCCCTTCTGGCGATAGATCTTCTTGGTCGAATAGCTGACGTCCGACTTGCCGAGGACCGAGTGGGTCCCCGCCTGGGCCTTGGCGCGCTGCCAGCGGACCACGCGGTGCAGGATGTCCGCGCGGGGTTCCAGGCCGAACAGGGACTCATCCAGCTCGATCGAGCCGGCCTTCTTGCCGTCCAGCTTGATCACATCGAGTTTCATGCTTCACCCCCTTCGGCGGCAACTTCTGCGGCCGGAGCAGCGGCAGCGGTGCGGATCGCGGCCGGACGCGGCGCGTCTTTCATCGCGGGCTTCTTCACGGCATCCTTGATCGTGACCCAGCCGCCCTTCGATCCGGGCACGGCGCCCTTGATCATGATCAGGCCGCGGTCGGCGTCGGTGCGGACCACCTGCAAGTTCTGCGTGGTCACGCGCACGGCGCCCAGATGGCCGGCCATCTTCTTGCCCTTGAACACCTTGCCGGGGTCCTGGCACTGGCCGGTCGAGCCGTGCGAGCGGTGGCTGATCGACACGCCGTGGCTGGCGCGCAGACCGCCGAAATTGTGCCGCTTCATCGCACCGGCGAAGCCTTTACCGATCGAGGTGCCGGCGACATCGACATACTGGCCCGCGAGATAGTGGTCGGCGGTGATCTCTGCCCCCACTTCGATCAGGTTCTCGGGGCTGACGCGGAACTCGGCGATCTTGCGCTTGGGCGCGACATTCGCCTTGGCGAAATGGCCGCGCTGCGCGGCGGTGGTCCGCTTGGCCTTGGCCACGCCCGCGCCGAGTTGGACGGCGGTGTAGCCATCCTTGTCAACGGTGCGCTGGGCCACGACCTGAAGGTTGTCGAGCTGCAGGACCGTGACCGGAACCTGCTTGCCATCCTCGAGGAACAGCCGGGTCATGCCCAGCTTCTTGGCGATTACTCCAGAGCGCATCTGCCTGCCCTCCTCAAACCTTGATCTCGACGTCCACGCCAGCGGCGAGGTCGAGCTTCATCAGCGCGTCCACGGTCTGGGGGGTCGGATCGACGATGTCGAGCAGTCGCTTGTGCGTGCGGATCTCCCACTGGTCGCGCGACTTCTTGTCGATGTGCGGACCACGGAGAACCGTGAATTTCTCGATCTTGTTCGGCAGCGGAATGGGACCGCGAACCTGGGCGCCCGTGCGCTTCGCGGTGTTCACGATTTCCTGGGTGCTGGCGTCAAGCACACGGTAATCGAAAGCGCGAAGCCGGATGCGGATGGTCTGACCTTGCATCGGTTTTTTCCTTTTAGAACATCGGCCTGGACAACGGCGCCCACCCGAGAGGTTCTGTTTCGTTGGTGTAGGGTGGGGTTGAACCCCACCCTACGATTGTCCTCAGGCGATGATTTTCGAGACGACGCCTGCGCCGACGGTGCGGCCGCCTTCGCGGATGGCGAAGCGCAGTTTCTCTTCCATCGCGATCGGGGCGATCAGCTCGACCTCGAACTTCAGGT
>JBKBVC010000359.1:0-2869 GCA_046289805.1 Tabrizicola sp. | reverse complement strand
TCCGGGACGAGACGTTCGGCACCTCCAGCTTCAGGCGCTCGAACACCTCCGGCGGGGGCGCCGCGCGGTGGCGGGCATACAGCATGTAGGACCCCGACAGAAGCACCGCCCGCGCCGCCAGCTCGGCATCGTCGGTGACCAGAAGCCCCCCCTCGCCGCTGTTCATGTGCTTGTAGGTCTGCGTCGAATAGCAGCCGATCGCCCCGTGCCGGCCCGAAGGCACGCCCTTCCACTTCGCGCCCATCGTGTGCGCGCAATCCTCGATCACCCGCAGCCCCAGCCGGTCGGCCAGCGCCATCAGCGCATCCATGTCGCAGACATGGCCGCGCATGTGGCTCAGCAGCAGCACCCGCGCGCCCGAAGCCTTCGCCTGCGCCTCCAGATGCGCAAGGTCGATGGTCAGGTCCTCGGTCACCTCGACGAACACCGGCCGCGCCCCGATCGAGGCAATCGCTCCCGGCACCGGCGCCAGGGTGAAGGCGTTGGACAGCACCGGCTCGCCCGGTTTCACCTGCAACGCCCGCAGGGCGCAGGCCATCGCCGCTCCGCCCGAGGCCAGCGCAAGGCAGTATTTCGCCCCGACATAGGCCGCGAATTCCTCTTCCAGCAGGGCCGTCTCGGCGACCTCGCCGGCCACGGTATTGTAACGGTGCAAACGTCCGTGCCGCAGGACGGCGAGTGCCGCGTCGATCCCCGCCTCGGGGATCGGCTCCTGCTGGGTGAAACTGCCACGGAACGTCTCGCTCATGCCTTCTCGGACCTCTTCAGAGTCAGGAACAGCACCGTGGTCAATGCCAGGAACCCCGCCGCCACCCAATAGGCCACGTCCGTTGACCGCCAGGCGCGACCCTCGGCCCAGAAATGCCCGAAGATGAAGGCGAAGAACACCGTGCCGAACAGCATGGCGATGTTGGTGACGGCGGAAATTCCGCCCTGCAACTCACCCTGAGCATCCTCGGGCACGCGCTTGGTCAGCATCGAGGTCAGCAGCGGATGCACGAACCCTTCGGGCCCGTGCAGGATCATCAGCGCGATCACCGCGCCGAGAGAGCCCACGAACCCATAGCCCAGCACCACCAGCGTCGCGCAGACCAGCCCGAACAGCGCCACCCGCCATTCCCCGAACCGCGCCGTCGCCGGGCCGGTCAGGAACCCCTGGAAGCCCCCCGCGATCAGCCCGAAGATCGCCAGCGTGCCGCCCACCATCGCCTCGGACCAGCCGAACTTGGCGATGCCCCAGAAGGTCCAGATCGCCGGATAGACGCTGGTGGAAAAGAAGAACAGCCCCATGACCATCACCATCGGCAACACGCCCCGGTAGGTCGCGAATACCCGGAAGGCGCCGAAGGGATTGGCGCGCCACAGCTCGAACCTGCGACGGTTCTCCGGCGCCAGCGATTCCGGCAGGACCAGCATCCCGTAGACGAAGTTCACCAGCGAGATCCCCGCCGCCACCCAGAACGGAACCCGTGGCCCCAGCTCTCCCAGAAGCCCCCCGATTGCCGGACCGATGACGAAGCCCACGCCGAAGGCCGCGCCCATGTAGCCATAGGCGCGGGCCCGGTCGTCCGGCGCGGTGACATCGGCGATGAAGGCACTGGCGATGATCCAGCTCGCCCCGCAGATCCCGGCGATGATCCGGCCGGCGAACAGCCATTCCAGCGAGGGCGCCAGCGCCATCAGGATGAAATCCGCCCCCAACCCGAAAATCGCGAGAAGCAGCAGCGGCCGCCGCCCGAAGCGGTCGGCAAGATTGCCCATCAAGGGTGCGAAGACGAACTGCGCCAGGCTGAAGGCGGCAAACATCCAGCCGCCGATCACCGCCGCCTGCGCGATATCGACATGGCCCACGTCCTCGATCAGCTTGGGCAGGACCGGCATGATCAGGCCAAATCCCACCATGTCCAGAAAGACGGTGATCAGCACGAAGGTCACCGCATGTCCGCTCGCCGCCCGAGAGGCCTCGGTCGCGGTTCGTGCGGGCAGGTCGGAGGCCTCGGTCATGGGCCAAGACCCTATGGGCGGCGCGGAAAACTGTCAAAGGGCACAGCGTCGCCCACCCCGGTGACAGCAGCGCGCGCCATACCCTTTCATCTGTCCCCAAATATCCCCGCCGGAGGTGCAACATGCTGGCGCCATCGGTTCGAGCCGGCATGTTGCGTCAAGCCGGTTGGCGCGCAGCGCCAGAGGCGAGACAACAGGCTTGCGCGCAGCGCACGCGTCGACATCCGCCCCAACCGACGACTGGCCCGGAAAAGGGGACCTCCCCGGCGCCGCCTGCGCCGCCTCGGGCAAGGGTTAAGATTCCCCTAACGTCCGCGACCAAGGCACTGATTTCATTGATGTATCAGGAAATGTCCACCGTGGACACATCAGCCGATCAGCCGTCCGGCCAGCCCCGGCAGGTCCTCGAACCGGTCCAGAAGGGCGGCCGGGTTGAAGCGGGACACCCCCGCCCCTTCCGGCCCGAAGGTGACCAGCGCCACCGGCACCCCTGCCGCCACCCCGGTCCGCGCGTCGGTCTCGGTGTCGCCCACCAGCATCGACCGCCCCACCACGCCCCCCGCCCGCTCTACTGCGGCGCGGTAGGGGGTCGGATCGGGCTTCCTGACCGGGAAGGTATCGGCACCGACCAGCGCCCCGAAGGCCGACCGCACCCCCAGCTCGGCAAGCAGAAGCTCGGCCAGCCCCTCGGGCTTGTTGGTGCAGATCGAGACCGCGAAGCCCAGACCCTTCAGCGCCTCCACCGCCTCCATCGCCCCGGGATACAGCCGCGTATGGGTGGCGATCCCCGCCCGGTAGGCCTCCAGAAGGCGCGGATAGCCCGCATCGACATCCGCCTCGCTCCACTCCAGCCCCAGCCTCCGGA
>JBKBVC010000358.1:0-2877 GCA_046289805.1 Tabrizicola sp. | reverse complement strand
CAAGGGCATCTCTGCGGGCCGGGCGCAGAACACCTATCGGGGGCTGGTGAGCATGCACCCGAAGGCCAGGGACAGCCGCAACTACACCCAGTGCGACAGTCTTCTGATCGGCGACAAATGCGGGGCGCACACCGTGCCCTACATCGAAGTGCGCAACAATTCTTCGCGGGTCGAGCATGAGGCGACCACCTCGAAGGTGGACGACGACCAGCTTTTCTACTGCCGTTCGCGCGGGATGGACGAGGAAGAGGCCGTGGCCCTGGTGGTGAACGGCTTCTGCAAGGAGGTCCTGCAAGCCCTGCCGATGGAATTCGCGATGGAGGCGCAGAGCTTGGTCGCGATCAGCCTGGAAGGCTCGGTCGGCTGACCGGCGCATGGAACGGGCTGCACCACATATCGGCCGGAGCGAGGGCCGCCCGCCGCAGGTCTGCCGGGCCGGGGACGGGACGATCCTTGCGGGGGACGCGCGCATGCAGGATGCCGATGGGGACGAGGGCGCACCGGGTTTCGCGCTGACCTTCGACGATGCCGAGGCCAAATTCCTCGCCCGCGCCTATGCCGGTGCCGGGACGATCCTGGAATACGGCAGCGGCGGGTCCACCGTGCTTGCGGCCGAGCTTGGCGCCCGGGTCTTTTCGGTGGAAAGCGACCGCAACTGGGCGGCGCGGCTGGCCGAACATGTCGCGCCGATTTCGGACCGGGTCCAGGTCCATTGGGCGGACATAGGCCCGACCGGGCCTTGGGGCGTGCCGAAACCGCCGCACGAACACCAGAAGTTTCACCGCTATGCGCTGTCGGTCTGGGACCGGCCGGATTTCGTGCAGCCCGACCTCGTGCTGATCGACGGCCGTTTCCGCTGCGCCTGCCTCGTGGCGGTGATGCTGCGGACGACCCGGCCCGTCACCGTGCTTTTCGACGACTATGCGCGCCGCCGCTACTACCACGGCGTGGAACGGCTGGCGCGGCTGGAGGAACTGGTGGGCCGCATGGCCCGCTTCACCGTCACCCCCGGCGCGATCCCGCCCGAGATGGTCACAGAGGCCATAGGCTGGTTCACCGATCCGCGCTGAGGCAGAAGGATAGAAAGATGCTTGAAATCAATAACCTGCACGTCAAACTAGAGGGAGAGGACAAGGTGATCCTGCGCGGGGTCGATCTGAAGATCGGCCCGGGCGAGGTGCATGCGATCATGGGGCCGAACGGGTCGGGCAAGTCCACCTTGTCCTATGTCCTGGCGGGCCGCGAGGGCTATGAGGTGACCGAGGGCTCGGCCAGGCTCGACGGGCAGGAACTGCTGGAGATGGAGCCCGAGGAACGCGCTGCCGCGGGCCTGTTCCTGGCCTTCCAGTATCCGGTGGAAATTCCCGGCGTCGGCAACATGACCTTCCTGCGTACGGCGGTGAACGCGCAGAGGAAGGCGCGCGGGGAAGAGGAACTGAGCGCGGGCGATTTCCTGAAGATCGTGCGCGAGAAGGCGAAGACGCTCAGGATCGACGCCGAGATGCTGAAGCGCCCGGTCAACGTGGGCTTTTCGGGTGGCGAGAAGAAGCGCAATGAAATCCTGCAGATGGCCATGCTGGAACCCCGCATGTGCATCCTGGACGAGACCGACTCGGGCCTCGACGTCGATGCGATGAAGCTGGTCTCGGACGGGGTGAACGCGCTGCGCGACGGCAAGCGGTCCTTCCTCGTCATCACGCATTATCAGCGGCTTCTGGACCATATCCGACCCGATGTCGTGCACATCATGGCGGGCGGTCGCATCGTCAGGACCGGCGGGCCGGAGCTTGCGCTCGAGGTCGAACAGAACGGCTATGCCGACATCCTGAACGAGGTGGGCTGATGGCGCTGCCGAAGGCGAAGGAAGATGCCCTGGCCGCGCGGCTGGCGGCCCTGCCGGCGGTCGAGGGCAAGGGCTGGCTCGCCGCCGCGCGGGCCGAGGCGCTGGCGCGGCTTTCCGCAATGGGCCTGCCCGCGCGACGCGACGAATACTGGCGCTATACCGATCCCGCCAGCCTGAACGCGCCCGAGGCCCCGGCGGCGCGGCGGTTCGATGCCTCGGACGAGGCGGCCCCCTTCGACGGGATCGACCGGGTGAGGCTGGTCTTCGTCGATGGCCTGTTCGATGCGGTGGCCTCGGACGACCCGGCGCTGGCCGGCGTCACCATCGAGCGGCTGGCCGAGGCGGGAACGCGCGACATCCACTGGGCGCAGGGCCTTTACGGCGTGCTCGAGGCGCGGGGCCAGACCCCGGTGGCGCGCCCCTTCGCGGCGCTGAACACGGGGTTTGCGACCGACGGGGTGCTGATCCATGTCACCGGACGGGCGTCCAGGCCTGTTTCGCTGATTTATGTCCATGAGTCAGAGACTTCCGACGCGATCCTGCATCATTGCGTGAAGCTCGATCCGGGGGCCTCGCTGACGCTGCTGGAAAACGGCCCGGCCGCAGCGCGGTTTTCCAAGGTGCTGGAGGTCGAGGTGGCGGATGGCGCCCAGTTCCACCACATCCGCCTTCAGGGCCGCGACCATGAACGCCGTGCCGTCACCCACATCTTCGCGCGGCTGGGCGCGGGGGCGGAATTCCGCTCCTTCACGCTGACGGCAAACGGCCGGCTGACGCGCAACGAGGCGGTGGTGGAACTTGCCGGTGCCGGGGCGCGCGCCCATGTCGCCGGGGCGGCAGTAGGGGATGGCGACTTCCACCATGACGACACCGCGTTCATCACCCACGCCGCCGAGGCTTGCGAAAGCCGCCAGGTGTTCAAGAAGGTGCTGATGAACGGCGCCACCGGCGTGTTCCAGGGCAAGATCCTGGTGAAGCCCGGCGCGCAGAAGACCGACGGCTACCAGATCAGCCAGAGCCTCCTGCTCGACGAG
>JBKBVC010000357.1:0-2888 GCA_046289805.1 Tabrizicola sp. | reverse complement strand
CATCCGGTCGCTGACCCCCTGCAACTGCACCATCGCCCCTTCCGCGGCCCACCAGGCCTTGATCCGCTTGAACATGACCGTCTCCTCCTTCGGGATGCGCGCTTGTGCCATGCCGGGATTGCCGCGATAATCGGACATTGTCCGAATGGGTCATGAAGCAGGACTAATCAATGCGCGGCAGCGACTATGCCGAACTGCGCGCCTTCGCCGCCGTGGTGCGGCAGGGCAGCTTTACCCGGGCGGCGGCGCAGCTGGGGGTGACGCCTTCGGCCCTGTCGCAGACCATCCGCGCGCTGGAAGACCGGCTGGGCCAGCGGCTCTTGAACCGCACCACGCGCAGCGTCGCTCCCAGCCATGCCGGGCAGGCGCTGGCCGAGCGGCTATTGCCGGTGCTCGACGATCTCGATGGCGTCCTCGACGCCGCCTTCGCCGCGGCGGGAGAGGTGGCGGGCCCCTTGCGGCTGGATGTGGTGCGGGTGGCGATCCCGCTTCTCGCGCGGATCGTGCCGGGGTTTCTGGCGCGCTACCCCCGGGTGCGGCTGGAGGTGGCGTCTAACGATGCGCTCATCGACATCGTGGCCCAGGGCTTCGACGCCGGTATCCGCCTGGCCGAGCGGCTCGAGGGCGACATGATCGCCGTGCCCTTCGGCGGGGATCTGCGGATGATCTGCGTGGCCGCGCCCGACTACCTTGCCCGCCATCCCGCGCCGCTGCATCCGCGCGATCTGGCCGGTCACGCCTGCCTCGTGACGCTGGTGCCCTCGACCGGCACGCCCTACCGCTGGGAGTTCGAGAAGGGCGGCGAGGAGTTGCGGATCGCGGTCGATGGCCCGCTGGTGACCCGCGACACCGATCTGCGCATCGCCGCGGTTTTGGCGGGGGTGGGCATCGGCTATTTCTTCGAGGACGAGGTGCGCGCGCCCCTCGCCGCCGGCGCACTGGTGCAGGTTCTTGCCGACTGGACCCCGCCCTTTCCCGGCTGCTACCTCTACTATCCCAGCCGCCGCAACCCTCCGCCGCCGCTCAGGGCCTTCGTGGATCATGTGCGCGATTGGGGGCGTGGGCAAACCTTTCCAGAAGGTTAACGTCCACAGCTATAATCGTTTAATTTCAATTGTTTGCCCGAAATGTCCACCGTGGACACTTCGGGCCTTTTCTCACTCGCCGTGGTAGCTGACGGTCTTCACATCCTCGCCCGGCGCCGTTTTCTGGCGCCGCACGATCAGCCGGTTGAGGGCGTTGATATAGGCCCTGGTCGAGGCGACGATGGTGTCGGTATCGGCGGCCGAGCCGGTGACGATCCGCCCCTCTTCCTCCAGCCGGACGCTGACGGTCGCCTGCGCGTCCGTCCCCTCGGTCACCGCATGGACCTGATAGACCTGAAGCCGCGCCTTGTGGGGGAAGAGCATCTTCACGCAGTTGAAGGCCGCATCCACCGGCCCGTCCCCGGTCGCGTCGATGTGGTGGTCCTTGCCGTCGATCGTGAGGATCATGTCCGCCTCCTGCGGCCCCTCGGTCCCGCAGACCACCCGCAGCTTCTTGAGTTGCAGGTATTCGTAGGCGTCGTTGGTCTGCTCATCGCTGACCAGCGCGATCAGGTCGTCGTCGTAGACCTCCTTTTTGCGGTCGGCCAGCGCCTTGAAGCGGACGAAGACATCGTTCAGCTGGTTGTCGGCCAGCTCGAAGCCCAGCTCCTTCAGCTTGGCCCGCAGCGCCGCCCGGCCCGAGTGCTTGCCCATCGCGATGTTCTTCTGCGTGAGGCCGATATCCTCGGGCCGCATGATCTCGAAGGTCTGGACGTTCTTCAGCACGCCGTCCTGATGGATGCCGGACTCATGCAGGAAGGCGTTCTTGCCGACGATGGCCTTGTTGAACTGGACCGGGAAGCCCGAAACCTGCGAGACGCGGCGGCTCAGGTTCATGATCTTCGTGGTGTCGATGCCCGTCTGGAACGGCAGGATGTCGTTCCGGACCCGCATCGCCATCACGACCTCTTCCAGTGCCGTGTTCCCGGCCCTCTCGCCCAGACCGTTGATCGTGCATTCGATCTGCCGCGCCCCGGCCTCGACGGCGGCCAGCGCGTTGGCGGTCGCCATGCCGAGGTCGTTGTGGCAGTGCGTGGCGAAGATGATCTGGTCGGCGCCCGGAACCCGCTCCAGCAGCATCCGGATGATCTTCGCCGACTCCATCGGGTAGGTGTAGCCGACGGTGTCGGGGATGTTGATCGTCGTCGCCCCGGCCTTGATCGCGATTTCCACGACGCGGCACAGGTAGTCGGGCTCGGTCCGGGTCGCGTCCATCGGCGACCACTGGACGTTGTCGCAGAGGTTGCGGGCGTGGGTGACCGTCTCGTGGATCCGGTCGGCCATCTGGTCCATGTCCAGGTTCGGGATCGCGCGGTGCAGGGGGGAGGTGCCGATGAAGGTGTGGATTCGGGGGGACTTCGCGTGCTTCACGGCCTCCCAGCAGCGGTCGATGTCCTTGAAGTTCGCGCGGGCGAGGCCGCAGATCGTGGCGTTCTTCGCCCGCTTCGCGATCTCGGTCACGGCGGCGAAGTCGCCTTCGGAGGCGATGGGGAAGCCGGCCTCGATGATGTCCACCCCCATCTCGTCGAGCAGGCCGGCGATCTCCAGCTTCTCTTCATGGGTCATGGTCGCGCCGGGGCTTTGCTCGCCGTCGCGGAGGGTGGTGTCGAAGATGACGACGCGGTCCTGGGTGGTCATGGGTCTGGTCCTTTTCCTAGCTGAGCCTGGGGCGGGCGCTGGTCACCTCTGAGCGGTCGCGCCCGGGGGCACGCTCAGAGGCGGCTAAGAAGGAGGAGACCACGGGGCAGGAGAGGCCGCGAGACGGCCCCGAGGGAGTGGATATGTCGGCCCCTGGTCATGGGG
>JBKBVC010000356.1:0-2908 GCA_046289805.1 Tabrizicola sp. | reverse complement strand
CGCTCGTCCTCGGCGCTGTCGGTTCCGCCATCGGCGGGGCCTTTGGCGGCGCGATCCTCGGCTTTTCCGGGGCCGCCATCGGTGGCTTCATCGGCTCTACCATCGGTTCGGTGGTCGACAGCTGGATCGTGTCTTCGCTGGCGCCAGCGCAGAAGATCGAGGGCCAGCGGCTGGATTCCCTGCGGATCACCTCGGCCACTGAAGGGGCGATCATCCCCCGCCTTTACGGCCGAATGCGGATCGGCGGCAACATCATCTGGGCCACGGACTTCCGCGAGGAGACGAAGACCACAACGCAGGGCGGCGGCAAGGGTGGTGGCGGTGGCAAGGTCCGGACCACCGAGTACCTGTACTACGCCAGCTTTGCCGTGGCGCTTTGCGAAGGCCCGATCACCGGCATCGGGCGCATCTGGGCAGACGGCAAACCGCTCGACATGACCGGCATCACCTTGCGCTGGTATCCCGGCGATGAGGCGCAGACGGCCGACCCGTTCATCGCGGCGAAGATGGGGGCGGCCAACACCCCGGCCTATCGCGGCACGGCCTATGTCGTCTTCGAGGAACTGCCGCTTACCACCTACGGCAATCGCCTGCCGCAGCTCAGCTTCGAAGTGTTCCGGCCCCTCGCAGATCCCGACACGGCCGAGGGGCTGGTGAAGGCGGTGACCATGATCCCGGCCTCGGGAGAGTTCACCTATGCGACGGAGACGATCCGCAAGAGCGCGGGCGGCTTCGGCGGCACGACCTCTGCCGAGAACCTGAACGCGCTACCCGACGAGGCCGATATCGTCGTTGCCCTTGACCGGCTGCAGGCCATGGCCCCGGCCGTCGAGAGCGTCAGCCTCGTCGTGGCCTGGTTCGGCAATGACCTGCGCGCAGGCAACTGCACGATCAAGCCCGGCGTCGAGGTGGCGACAAAGGCCACCAGTCCCAGGGTCTGGACGGTCAACGGGGTTTCCCGCGCTGCAGCCCATCTCGTCAGCCGGGGTCGCCTGCCGAACGCCACTGGTTCGAGTGAGACAGGCGACGAGGACCGTCCGGTCTATGGCGGCACGCCTGCCGACTTCGCTGTGGTGCAGGCGATCCGCGAGATGAAGGCGCGCGGGCTGCGCGTCACCTTCTATCCGTTCCTGCTGATGGACGTCCCGCCCGGCAACACCCTGCCGAACCCCTACAGCGCGAACGCAGCGACACCGGGCCAGCCAAGCTTCCCCTGGCGCGGGCGGATCACCTGCTCGCCAGCGGCGGGCTATGCCGGGACCGCCGACAAGACCGCCGCAGCGGCGACGCAAGTCTCCAGCTTCTTCGGCGCGGCGACCCCTGCGCAGTTCGCGGTGTCGGGGGACAGCGTCAGCTGGACAGGCCCCGCGGGCGATTGGGGCCTGCGCCGGATGATCCTGCACTACGCCCATCTCTGTGCGGTGGCGGGCGGGGTCGATGCCTTCCTGATCGGCAGCGAGATGCGCGGGCTGACCACGATCCGGTCGAGTGCCAACGCCTATCCGGCCGTGACGGCCTTCAAGGCGCTGGCGGCAGACGTTAAGTCGGTCCTCGGGCCGGGCACCAAGGTCGGCTACGCTTCCGACTGGTCCGAGTATTTCGGCCACCAGCCGGGCGATGGCACTGGAGATGTCTATTTCCACCTCGACCCGCTCTGGTCGGATGCCAACATCGACTTCATCGGCATCGACAACTACATGCCGCTGTCGGACTGGCGCGACGGTTTCGACCATGCCGACGCCCTCGAGAGCTGGCCCGCGATCCATGACCGTGGCTACCTGCAGGCCAATATCGCAGGCGGCGAGGGCTTCGACTGGTTCTATGCCAGCGCCGCCGATCGGTCGGCCCAGATCCGCACCCCGATCACCGATGGCACTGCGGGCAAGCCGTGGGTGTTCCGCTACAAGGATCTGCGCGCCTGGTGGTCGAACCCGCATTTCAACCGGCCGGGCGGGGTGGAAAGCGGTACGCCCACCGCATGGGTGCCGCAGTCGAAGCCGGTCTGGTTCACCGAACTCGGCTGCCCCGCCATCGACCGGGGCACGAACCAGCCGAACGTGTTCTTCGACCCGAAGTCGTCGGAGAGCTTCACGCCGTATTTCTCGCGCGGCTGGCGCGACGACGCGATCCAGCGCGCCTATCTCGAGGCGAGCTATCTCTGGTGGGGCCAAGGGGCGAACAACCCGACGTCGCCCGTCTACGGCGGCCGGATGGTGCATGTGCCGGAATGCGCCGCATGGACCTGGGATGCGCGGCCCTATCCGTTCTTTCCGGAACTGACCGGCATCTGGACGGACGGGCCGAACTGGCGGCTGGGCCACTGGCTGACCGGGCGGCTGGGCGCGGTGTCGCTGGCGGCCCTTGTGCGCCACCTCTGCTTGCGCGCTGGGCTCGATGAGGCGTTGATCGACGTCACCGGCCTCTGGGGTGCGGTGGAGGGCTATGTGATCGGCGCCATTGAGTCCCCCCGCGCGTCGATTTCCACCTTGGCCCGCCACTTCGGCTTCGACGCCATCGAAACCGAGGGCGTGATCCGCTTCGTCATGCGCGGCCGCGCCTCGGTCGCAACGCTGGCCATCGACGATCTGGTCGCCAGCCGTGAGGGAGAGCCGCTGGAACTGGTCCGCGCGCAGGAGACCGAACTGCCCCAAGCGCTGAAATGGCAGGTCGCGCGCGCGGACGAAGACTATGACGCGGCCCTCGTCGTGGCCCGCCGCATCACTGTCGACACGACGCGCATCGCATCCGAGTCTTTCCCGATGGCGATCCCGCCCGAGGAAGCCGAACGCCGCTGCCGCCGCGCGCTGATGGAGGCCTGGATCGGCCGGGAAAGCGCCACCTTCCGCCTGCCGCCCTCGCGCCTTGCCCTCGATCCAGCCGACGTGATCCGGCTGGCGCATGATGGCCG
>JBKBVC010000355.1:0-2909 GCA_046289805.1 Tabrizicola sp. | reverse complement strand
GGATGCAGCCGAGGCGGTGCAGGCCGCGCGGGCGAAGGGCGGGCAGATCGCCACGCTGATCCTGCCGGCGAACACTGCCTGGGAGGCGGCCTCGGGCCACGCGGTCGCCGCGCCTGCACCCGCCCTGCGCCGGCCGTCCGAGGCCGAGGTAAGGGCCGCTGCGCGGGCGCTGCGCCAGCCCGGGGCGGTGCTGCTGGTCGATGGTCCGGTGCTCTTCACCGATCTTGGCCGGCTGGCGAAACGGCTGACCAAGGCGGCTGGGGCGCGGCTGATGCAGCCCTTCTTCGTCAGCCGTTTCCGCCGAGGGGCAGGCACGGTGAAGATCGAGCGCATGGCCTACCGGATCGAAGAGAACCTGAAGCTCTTGCAGGGCGCCCCGGCGCTGGTCCTTTGCGGCACGACCCGTCCGGCGGGCTTCTTCGCCTATCCCGGCCTGCCCTCTACCCCCGACGACCCCGACACCCGGCTGATCGACCTGTGCAGCCGCGAGATGGACATCGCCTGGACCCTTCAGGCGCTGGCCGCCGAACTCGGCGAAGCCGAGCTTGGGGCGGAGGACTTCGTGCCTCTCGACCTGCCGGCCCTGCCCGAAGGCGACCTGACCGTCACCAAGGTCGGCGAGGCGATCGCCGCACTGATGCCCGAGGACGCAGTGGTGGTGGACGAGGGGATTTCGGCCTCCTACTTCCTCGCGCCGGGGCTTAAGCGCGCGCGGGCGCATGATGCGCTGACGATCACCGGGGGGTCGATCGGCTTTGGCCTGCCGAACGCGGTGGGGGCGGCGGTGGCCTGCCCGGACCGCAAGGTCGTGGTGCTGGAGGGCGACGGGTCAGGGATGTACACGCTGCAATCGCTGTGGACCATGGCGCGCGAGGGGCTGGACGTGACGGTGGTTGTCTTTGCCAACCGCGGCTACCAGATCCTGCGCGACGAACTGGCTGCGATGGGGGTGAACGAGGTCGGCCGCAATGCGCAGCGGATGTTCGATGTCGAGGGTCCGGCGCTGGACTGGGTGGCGCTGGCGCAGGGGCACGGCGTGGCGGGGGTGCGCGTCGCGGACATGGCCGGGTTCAACGCCGCCTTTGCGGCGGCGATGAACCAGCGAGGCCCGCGGCTGATCGAGGTCGTCTGCTGAGCGCCCCTCTCAGCCCGCGATCGGGTTCAGCCCCTTGTTGTAGGGGTGCCAGTCGGCGATGTCGGGGTAATGCCGACGGCGCCAGGCGCGGACGCGGGGGTTCATGATCCGCTTCCACAAGGGCGGGACCATCGCGGCCATGGTCATCAGCGGATAACCGAAGGGCAATTGCGGGGCCTCGTCGGCAGAATAGGTCTGCAACACGGGAAAGCGCCGGTCGGGCTTGTAATGGTGGTCCGAATGGCGTTGCAAGTTGATCAGCAGCCAGTTCGAGGCGCGCTGGTCGGCATTCCAGCTGTGGCGTGGCAGGACATGTTCATAGCGCCCCTCGCCGAGATGGCGACGGGTCAGGCCGTAGTGTTCGATGTAGTTCACCAGCTCCAGCTGCCAGATCGCGGTGAAGGCCTGGACGAGGAACAGGCCCAGCCCTTCCCAGCCTCCCAGCCCCAGAGCCAGGGCAACGAAACCCGCCTGCAAGGCCGCATAACGCCAGAAGGGGTTCGAGCGGTGCCACCACGGCAGGCCGCGCCGCGCCAGCATGGCCACCTCGGCCCGCCAGGCCGAAGGCGGGCATTGCCACAGCACGCGGGGAAAAAAGCGGTGAAAGCCCTCGTTGTAGCGCGCCGTCACCGGATCGCGCGGGGTGCCGACATGGATGTGGTGGACGCGCAGATGTTCCGACCGGAAATGCGAATACAGCACCGAGGCCAGTAGCAGGTCGGCAAGCCAGCGTTCGAGCCGCGATTTCTGGTGCATCAGCTCGTGCGCATAGTTGATGCCGATGGTGCCCGAAACGACCCCCATGCCGAAGAACAGCGCCAGCTTCTCGCCGGCGTCCAGGTGGTCGGCACGCGGGACGGTCCAGAGCATGGCCACCAGCAGCGCAAGCTGGATCGGGAACCAGACCAGCGTGACCAGTCGGTAGGCGCCCAGTTCTGCCTCAGGCGTCTGCGGATCGGGATTGGCGGTGTTGTGGCCGGTGACCGCATCGAGAAGCGTGAAGAGCCACCAGGTCGAGAGCGGCAGGAGCGCGATGGTCCAGCCGCCGAACCAGAGCCCGATGACCGCGAGCGGCGGCAGGGCGAGGGACAGCCAGAAGGGCAGGACGGCGGGCAAAGGGCTCATGCCGGCAGTCTAGTTCAACCTCGGTCCGCATCAAGGTCGCCGTCGGGCCGAAAACCAGGATCCTTCGTCGAAGAATTTCGGCTTTGCCCCGGATCAGTCCAGGAGCCGACCCCGGGCGAGATCCCAGGCCTTGCGCATGACCGTAGGCAGGTCGGCAGGGCGGAACTCCGGATACGGGACCAGCTCTCCCCGTTGCGGGGGGCCATCCAGTCGGGCGACCCGGACCGACAGGATCAGGTGGAAATGGGTGAAGGTGTGGCGCACCTCTCCGATGTCCCGCCATTCGGCGGCGGCCGGTGCCGAGCCGCCCTGCCCATCCCAGCCGTCTCCGGGAAAGCCCAGCATCCCACCGAGAAGGCCCTTCTCCGGGCGGCGTTCCAGCAGGATGGCACCATCCCTGTGCCCCAGCCAGAGCATGCCGTGGCGGATGGGCTTCTCGGGCTTCGGTGTCTTGCGGGGAAGATCTGCCTGAACGCCCCGCGCCCGTGCGCGGCAGGCATCCGACCACGGACAGATTCCGCAGGCCGGAGAGCGCGGAGTGCAGATGGTGGCGCCCAGGTCCATGATGGCCTGGGCATAGTCTCCGGGGCGGGAGGTCGGGGTCAGCCGGGCGGCCAGCGCCGAGAGCTCGGGCTTGGCGGCGGGAAGG
>JBKBVC010000354.1:0-2911 GCA_046289805.1 Tabrizicola sp. | reverse complement strand
ATCGCCCGCCCGCCGGGGCCGAGCAGGCGGCGGTCGGTCAGCCGCCAGGTCTCCGCAAGGGCTTCCGATGCAAGGAAGGCCGCCCGTGCGCCTATGGCGATGGCGGCGCCGAGGGGCCCGGCGACGGGGTAGGGGTTGCCCTGCCAGATCAGGAACAACCCGGCGGCGGCACCAAGAACGACCGCCATGACCAGGTGACTGCGCCAGTAGGCGGTGCGGTCGGCGCGAAACTCGGCCAGCACCGTTTCGCCGTCCATGAGCGGGACTGCATGGCCGAGGATCGGGTCGGGTTCGATGCGGGCCATCAGGCGATCCAGGCGATGACGATGGTGAAAAGGGCGAGGAAGACGAGGACCGCGGCGGCCACCATGCCCCCCTGGCGCATCTCGGCCTTTGTGGGTTTGCGGTCGGGGTCGGGGGTCATTCGGTCTGTCCTCTGCCGCGCTCATCGCTGCATTTCATGCGCTTTTCGCGAAGGGCCGGTTCGACGGCGCGCACAGACCGCGAGGCGCCGAGCCCGGAGGTCACGCCATCATCCCCACGATCTTCCGTCCCCGCTCCGCCCGCAGGTTCCGCGCCAGAAGGTCCATGCAGGCCATCCGCACGGCCACCCCCATCTCCACCTGGTCCTGGATCACCGACCGGTTGATGTCGTCGGCCAGATCCCCGTCGATCTCCACCCCCCGGTTCATGGGCCCCGGGTGCATGACGATGGCGTCCGGCGCGGCGTGCGACAGCTTCTCGGCGTCCAGACCGTAGCGGTGGTAGTATTCGCGTTCCGAGGGGATGAAGCCGCCGTCCATCCGTTCCTTCTGGAGCCGCAGCATCATCACCACGTCCGCGCCCTTCAGCCCCTCTCGCATGTCGTCGAACAATTCGCAGCCGAAGTCCTCGACGCCCGAGGGCATCAGGGTCGGCGGCGCGATCAGGCGGAGGCGGTTTTCCATCTTTCCCAGCAGGATCAGGTTGCTGCGCGCCACGCGGGAATGGGCGATGTCGCCGCAGATGGCGATGGTCAGGCGCTGGATGCGGCCCTTGGCGCGGCGGATGGTCAGTGCATCGAGCAGCGCCTGGGTGGGATGCTCGTGCCGCCCGTCGCCCGCGTTCAGCACCGCGCAATCCACCTTCTGCGCCAGAAGGTTCACCGCGCCGGATGCCCCGTGCCGCACGACCAGGAGGTCGGGGTGCATGGCGTTCAGCGTCATCGCCGTGTCGATCAGCGTCTCGCCCTTCTTGAGGCTGGAATTGGCCACCGACATGTTCATCACATCCGCCCCCAGACGTTTGCCGGCCAGCTCGAAGGAGGACTGCGTGCGGGTCGAGGCCTCGAAGAAGAGGTTGATCTGCGTCATCCCGGCCAGCACGTCGGACTGTTTCACCGTACGGCGGTTCAGATCGACATAGCGTTCGGCCAGGTCGAGGACGGTGGTGATCTCCAGAGGCGCGAGATGCTCGATCCCCAGAAGATGGCGGGCGCGGAAGGCCATGATCGTCCCCTTGTCCGGTTTTCCCCTCTATCGCAAAGGGGGCGCATCCCGGCAAGCCGCTCGTCGCTGCCTTCGGCACTCCTCTCGCCTTTCCTAACGAGACGCCGGCGGCGCGACGCAGGAGGCGTCACTTGCGCTTCAGATGTTCCTCAAGCCGCGGCATGATCTCGACGAAGTTGCAGGGTCGATGACGGCTGTCGAGCTGCGGCGCCAGGATCTCGTCCCAGGCATCGCGGCAGGCGCCGGGGCTGCCCGGGAGGGCAAACAGGTAGGTGCCGCCCGCAACGCCCCCCGTGGCGCGGCTTTGCACCGCAGAGGTGCCGATCCTCTGCATCGAGACGAGGGTGAAGACGGTGCCGAAGGCTTCGATTTCCTTCTCGTAGAGCTCGCGGTGGGCCTCGACCGTGACATCGCGCCCCGTGAGGCCGGTTCCGCCAGTGGTCAGGATCACGTCCACCTCCGGGTCGGCGATCCAGCCGCGCAGGCGCGCCACGATGGCGGCGCGGTCGTCGGGCACGATGCCCCGGTCGGCCAGCACATGCCCGGCGCCGGTCAGCCGCTCAACCAGCGTGTCGCCTGACTTGTCCGTTTCGGGGGTGCGGGTGTCGCTGACGGTCAGCACCGCGATGCGGACCGGGTGGAAGGGCAGGCTTTCGTCGATGCGGGACATGGGTCAGTTCCTTGGCATGAGGGCAAGCCGCAGCGCCAGCGCCCCGAAGATCGTCGCGCTGATCCGCGACAGCCACCGCCCCAGCCCTGCCGAGCGGGCGACGCGCTGGCCGATGGAGCCGGCGAAGATCCCGACGGCACCGTTGACCAGAAGGCCCCCGAGGGCAAAGACGATGCCGAGCGTCAGGAACTGTGGCAGGATCGGGCGGGTAGGGGTCACGAACTGTGGCAGGAAGGCCAGGATGAACAGGATCACCTTGGGGTTCAGCAGGTTGACCATCAGCCCCTGCCAGTAGGCCATGGCGGCTGTGGTGGGTGCCACCAGCGCCTCGCGCTTGAAGGGCGATGCGCGAAGGGTCCCGATCGCCAGCCAGAGCAGATAGCCCACGCCCAGCCAGCGGATCGCCTCGAAAGCGGCCGGATGTGCCGCGACGAGCGCGCCGAGGCCAAATGCGGCGAGAGCCGTATGGACCATGCCGCCCGTGGCGATCCCGAAATTTGCGGCCATGGCCGGACGCCAGCCGGACTTCAGCCCCTGGCCCAGACAGAACATCATGTCCGCACCCGGCGTCAGGTTCAGTGCCAGCGCAGCGGGCACGAAGGCAAGAAGGGTCAGCGGTTCGACCGGCATCATCAGCGCAGCCTCGCCTGCAGCGACAGGAGGTCCGCCCATGCCTCGCGCTTGGCGGAAGGGTTGCGCAAAAGATAGGCCGGATGGGTCATCGGCAGCATCGGCTTGCCCAGGGCCTGCGTCC
>JBKBVC010000353.1:0-2925 GCA_046289805.1 Tabrizicola sp. | reverse complement strand
TGAAGGTTTTGGAAGAGGCCGGCCTGATCCGCCGCGAACGGGTCTCGCGGACCCGCCCCGTGCACCTGGATCCGCGCGGGCTGCAACTGGCCGGCGCCTGGATCGACCACTACCGCAAGTACTGGGAGGGCGCCTTCGACCGGATGGATGCGCTCATTGCCCGGCTGAACGAGGAGGCTGCAAGGAATGGACGACAATAGCGCCAATGCCCTGCGTCTGAGGCGCAGCTTCGCCGGCCCGCCTGGCCTCGTCTGGGCGATCTGGACCCGGCCCGAGCTGATCGCCACCTGGTTCGGTTCTTCCTTCGGGTTTCGCGCCCATGATGTCGCCGTTGACCTCCGCCCGGGCGGCAACTGGTCGCTGCGCAACGTCAACGGCGCGATCACCGAACATGTCTGCGGCACCTATCACGAGGTCGAACCGGCCCGCCGGCTGGTCTATTCCTACCACTTCCGCGGGACCGACTTCTTTTCGGTGATCTCGGTCGAGCTCAGCCCCGAAGGCGATGGCACCCGGGTCGATTTCCTGCAGACCGGCTTTCCCGACGCCCAGGCCCGCAGCGACCACGCCCGCGGCTGGCCGAACGCGCTCAAGGTCATGGGCGAGGCGCTTCTGGCGATGCACGGCGTCGGGCCGATCTGGCCCAAGCTGCCGGAAAAGACCCACCTCGACGGTGTCGCCCGTGACCTTCAGGCCGCCCGCGCCCGCCTGTTCGAGGAGGCCGCCGAATGACCCATCCGAACCTCCTGTCGCTCGACCGCCATCTCGACGCCACCCCAGCCTTCGCCTTCGCGCTCTGGTCCGACCCGCGCCTTGTCTCGGCCTGGTGGGGGCCCGAAGGCCATCATCTCGCCACCTGCGAGATCGACTTCCGGCCGGGCGGCACCTGGCGCTTCAACATGGAGAAGGACGGCCAGCCGTACTGGATCCACGGCACCTATCACGAGATCCTGCCGGACCGGCGGATCGTTCTGTCCTACCTCTTCCCGCAGTTCGGCGTGCAATCCGTCATTTCCCTGCGCTTCGCGCCCGAAGGGCAGGGCACACGCATGCAGTTCCTTCAGACCGGCTTCCCGGACGAGGAAAACTGGCGCGGCCACCAGGGCGGCTGGCTGTCCAGCTTCGCGATCCTCGAATACCTGCTTCTGCGCCTCCATGTCATCGGCTCGGTCTATCCGACCCTGCCGACCGCTCGGACCTCCAGCATCGCGCAAGACCTCGCCGAGGCCCGCCGCCGCCACGATGCCGCCCGCTCGGACGAGGTCGCGCCATGATGCCCGTCCGCGACCTGAAGGGCCGCATCACGCTGCCCCGCATCGCCGTGTTTCCCGCCCAGGCCGTCGTCTTGCGCCGGGCCGACCTGACCATGGCCACCCTTGACAGCGAAGGTGGCCTGATCTTGGGTGAGGTTCTGGACACCCTCGCCCGCCACGAGATCGCCGAGACCGGCCCAGCCTTCTTCTGATATGACGTCATCGACATGGAGGGCACCATGCAGATGTCCTTCGGCGCCCAGGTCGCCCCCGGCACGCCCATCCCGCCGGGGCTCGAGGCCGACATCCTGCCCGCCGGGCGCTACATCACGCTGACCCACCACGGTCACCCGGACGAGCTTTACGATGTCATGGTCATGCTGAACCTCTGGGCGCCGGTCCGGGGCCATGTCTGGGACATGGAGCCAACGCCCGAAGGCGACCGCTTCGCCGCGCGGCTGGAATTCTACCACGACGGGCCGGATACGCCCCCCGACGACTGGACCACCGAGGTCCGCATCCGCCTGAAGGATTAGCGCTGCCCCCGCGCCATGAAGGCCAGCCGCTCGAAAAGCTGCACGTCCTGCTCGTTCTTCAGCAGCGCGCCGTGCAGCCGGGGCAGGGCGCTGTGCGCGTCCTTGCGCAGATCCTCCGGCGCCAGATCCTCGGCCAGCAAGAGCCGCAGCCAGTCCAGAACCTCGCTGGTCGAGGGCTTCTTCTTCAGCCCCGGCACCTCGCGGATCTCGTAGAACTGCGTCAGCGCCGCCGTCAGCAGCCGGTCCTTGATGTCGGGGAAATGCACCCGGACGATGGCCGCCAGCGTTTCGGGGTCGGGAAAGCGGATGTAGTGGAAGAAGCAGCGCCGCAGGAAGGCGTCGGGCAGCTCCTTCTCGTTGTTCGAGGTGATGATGACCACCGGGCGGGCCTTCGCTCGGATGGTCTCGCCCGTCTCGTAGACGTGGAACTCCATCCGGTCGAGTTCCTGCAACAGGTCGTTCGGAAACTCGATGTCGGCCTTGTCGATCTCGTCGATCAGCAGGACCACGCGGCTCTCGGCCTCGAAGGCCTGCCAGAGCTTGCCCTTGCGGATGTAGTTCCTCACGTCGTGCACGCGCTCATCGCCAAGCTGGCTGTCGCGCAGCCGGCTGACCGCGTCGTATTCGTAAAGCCCCTGCTGCGCCTTGGTCGTGGACTTCACATGCCATTCGATCAGCGGCAGTCCCAACGACCCGGCGACCTGCCGCGCAAGCTCGGTCTTGCCGGTCCCCGGCTCGCCCTTCACCAGAAGCGGCCGCTCCAGCCTGACCGCCGCATTCACCGCCAGCGCGAGGTCATCCGAAGCCACATAGCGGTCCGTCGAGGCAAATTTCATCGCACGATCAACATTCTGTTTCCCTGCCACCGGCAAACCCTACTCACGCCCGGAAAATGTCGCAACCGCTAGTGACAATCGTCGGAGCTTGCGATACATGCCCGCCCAACAGGAGCGCGTCCATGACAGAAGCCCACCTGTCGGAGCGATCCGGCACGAAGGAGAGAGTTTCGATGAAGGCCGAGGTTTTCCTGCCAGACGACTATCGTCCTGCAGAGGACGAACCGTTCATGAACGAACGTCAGCTGGAATACTTCCGCCGCAAGCTGCTGACCTGGAAACAGGAACTTCTTGAACAAT
>JBKBVC010000352.1:0-2943 GCA_046289805.1 Tabrizicola sp. | reverse complement strand
CAGCTCTGCGCCCGTCAGGCTCCACGGCGCGCGGCGGTCGATCTGCACGCCGAGGTCGGCGGTCTGTCCCTCGCCGAACTCCCAGGAGGTCGAGTAGAACTGCAACTGGACCGAGCCGTTCGGGAAGGTCCAGATCGAGAAGCTTTCGCCCGGGGCCGTCACCTCGGCCACGCAGCCGACGGTGCCGTCGTCCCAGCCGACGATCGAGACCTGCCAGTGCTTGTGCGAGAACAGGACTTCGCTTTCCTGCGCCTGGCCTCCCGCAACCGACGCGACGACAAGTGCCGCCGCCAACCCCATCCGAATCTTCATCTTCGCCGTCCCGCTGACTTGTCGTTTCCCCCTGTCTCGCGCCGTCGCGAGATTCAGGCAAATGAAACTTGGGATCTGGGAAGCGACAATCCGTTCCTGTTGCGGGATCAGGCCGCCCATTCCCAGGGGCTGGCGAACTGGCCCAGGACCGCAGAGACGGCCGCATCCTCGACCGGCGCGGACTTCTGCAACTGCGCCACAAGCCCGCGCTTCTTGTCCTCGACCACCGCGGCCACCCGGGCGGGCAGTCCGGCTTCGGCCAGGGCCGCGTCGAAGATGCGGGTGATGGCCAGCCGGCGCAGGTCGGGCTTGAAGACCTTGCCTACCGCGGTCTTGGGCAGTTCCGGCAGGATTTCCAGATACTTCGGCAAGGCCGCGCGTTCGTGTATGTGGCGTGCGGCATAGTCCATCAGCTCATCGACCGTAGCCGAGGCGCCCTTCACCAGTTCGACATAGGCACAGGGCAGTTCGCCCGCATGCGCGTCCGGCTGGCCGATGGCGCCGACAAAGCCCACCGCTTCGTGGCCCATCAGCGCCTCTTCGATGATCGCCGGGTCAATGTTGTGGCCGCCGCGAATGATCAGGTCCTTGGCCCGGCCGGTGATGAAGATGTAGCCGTCCGCGTCGATCCGACCGAGGTCGCCGGTGCGCAGGAAACGGCCATCGGCGAACAGTTCGCGATTCTTGTCGGCCTCGGTGTAGGTAGAGCCCTCGAAGACCCCCGGATTCGAGACGCAGATCTCGCCCACCTCGTCCACCGCACATTCCCGGAAGCCGATGGCGCCCTGGCTGGTCAGGATGCGGACCTGGGTATAGGGGAAGGCCAGCCCGACCGAGCCGATCTTCTTCACCCCGTCGGGCGGGTTGATCGAGACGAGGCAGGTGGCCTCGGTCAGCCCGTAGCCTTCCACGATCTCGATGCCGGTTTCCTTCTTGAAGCGGTTGTAGAGTTCGACAGGCAGCGGAGAGGACCCCGAGAAGGCATTCTTCAGGCTGGAGATGTCGGCATTGACCGGGCGCTGCATCAGGGCGGCAAGCGCGGTGGGCACAGTGATGAGATAGGTCACCCGATAGCGTTCGATCAGCTTCCAGAGGTTGTCGAACACGCCCTCGCCGCGATAGCCCTGCGGTGTCGGAAAGACCACATGCGCGCCCGAGCCGATCATCGACATCAGGATCGGATAGCAGGCGAAGACGTGGAACAGGGGCAGCGGGCACATCACCACGTCGTCCGGCTTGAACAGGAGCGTGGAGCCCAGCCAGCCGTTGTAGATCATGCCGCTGGCCTTGTGCTGGGCCACCTTGGGCATGCCGGTGGTGCCGCCGGTGTGGAAATAGGCGGCGACGTGATCCTCGGTCCGGTCGGCGAAGGTCAGCCTGTCGGCCGGCATGCGCGCCAGTTCGGCGCGGAAATCCTTGATGTTCGCCGTGTGCTGCGGCGGGTTCTTCGGCCGGATCCAGGGCACGATGACCTTCTTCAGCCCCGAAAGGTAGGGCACGAGGTCCACCTCCAGCACGGTCTTGACCGAAGGCGCGAACTGGACCGCCTCCGAGACCTTCTGCGGCAGGTCGGTCTTGGGGAAGGCCTTCAGCGTGACCACGACCTTGGCATTCGTCTCGCGCAGGATGGCGCTGATCTTCTCCGGCTCGAGCAGCGGGTTGATCGGGTTCACGATGCCCGCGACCATGCCGCCCAGCAGGGTAATCACTGTCTCCATCGCATTGGGCAGGACGAAGGCGACCACGTCCCTTTCGCCCACGCCAAGGCTGCGGAACAGGTTCGCGGCCTGTGTCACCTGCGCGTGCAGCTCGGCCCAGGTCAGCGTGACCTTCTTCGTCTCGGGCCCGGAAAGGAGCTGGTAGCTGACCGCCGGGCGCGCGCCGTGTCGGGCCTTGGCTTGGCCGAGATACTCGTAGATCGACCGGGCCTGGCCACGGTCGGCCCAGGGCATCTCGGCCTCGATGGCGCGCAGGTCGGCTGCGGTGGCAAATGACGTCATCGGTTCCTCCCCTTCCTGCCCGCTGTGACCGCAGGCTTCAGACGAACATGGGGGCGGGAAACAGGTTTGTGAAGCTGGTTTGTCCTCGTCACGCCCGTCGGGACGCGACGTCAGACCGATCCGTCGGTGAACTGGAGCCTGGCGAGGCGGGCATAGAGGCCGTCCTCGGCGACCAGCTGGTCATGGGTTCCCTGCGCCACGATCCGTCCCTGATCGAAGACGACGATGCGGTCGGCGCGTTTCACCGTGGCCAGACGGTGCGCCACGACCAGAGTTGTGCGTCCCTCCGACAGCTTCTCGACCGCCGCCTGCACCAGCCGTTCGCTTTCGGCATCCAGCGCCGAAGTCGCCTCGTCCAGAAGCAGGATCGGCGCGTCGCGCAGGATGGCGCGAGCAATCGCCACCCGCTGCTTCTGCCCGCCCGACAGCATGACGCCGCGCTCGCCCAGATAGCTGTCGTAGCCCTGCGGCAGCGCGGTCAGGAAATCATGCGCGGCGGCGGCCCTAGCGGCGGCCTCCACTTCGGCATCCGAGGCGTCGAGGCGGCCGAAGCGGATGTTCTCGCGCGCCGAGGCGGCGAAGATCACCGGGTCCTGCGGCACCAGCGCGATGGCCTGACGGAAATCGCCAC
>JBKBVC010000351.1:0-2951 GCA_046289805.1 Tabrizicola sp. | reverse complement strand
TTCCGTGGACCGATTCCATCAGCGCCTGCCACTGCGCGATCTTTTCCAGCTCGTGATCGCCGGGCTTTTCCCGTTCGCGGTAGTATTCCTCGCGGAAGACGAACATCACCACGTCGGCGTCCTGCTCGATCGAGCCGGATTCGCGCAGGTCGGAAAGCTGGGGCCGCTTGTCGTCGCGGCTTTCCACCTGACGGCTGAGCTGCGACAGGGCGATGACCGGGATGTTCAGTTCCTTGGCGATTGCCTTCAGCCCCTGCGTGATCTCGGACACTTCCTGCACCCTGTTGTCCTTCGACGAGCCTTTCAGGAGTTGCAGGTAGTCGATGAACAGCACGTCGAGCCCATGCGTCCGCTTCAGCCGCCGGGCTCGGGCAGCCACCTGGCTGATCGGCAGGGCCGGCGTGTCGTCGATATAGAGCGGGCAGGACTCCAGCGCCTTCGCCGCCTCGACGAAGCGGCGGAATTCGGCCTCGGTCATGTCGCCGCGGCGGATCTGTTCCGAGGGAACCTCGGCGGCTTCCGACAGGATGCGCGCCGCCAGCTGTTCGGCCGACATCTCGAGGCTGAAGAAGCCGACCACGCCCCCTTCGACCGCGCCTTCCGACCCGTCAGGCAGGCGACCCCGCTTGTAGGCCTTGGCGATATTGAAGGCGATGTTGGTGGCAAGCGAGGTCTTGCCCATCGACGGGCGCCCGGCGAGGATCAGGAGGTCCGAAGGGTGAAGGCCCCCCAGCTTCTTGTCCAGGTCGATCAAGCCGGTCGATATGCCGGCAAGGCCGCCATCGCGCTGGTAGGCGGCGTTGGCAACGTTTACAGCGTCCGTTACCGCCTTGAGAAAACTTTGAAATCCGCGTTCGGCGACGCCCTGTTCGCCCAGCTTGTAAAGCCGCTGCTCGGCTTCGATGATCTGGTCCTTCGGTTCGCTTGACACCTCGACCTTTGCTGCCTGAGCCGCGATGTCGCGGCCAAGCTGGATCAGTTCGCGCCGGACGGCCAGGTCGTAGACCATCTGGGCATAGTCCTTCGCGGCATAGGCCGAGATCGCCGCCCCTGCGAGGCGCACCAGATAGGCCGGCCCACCCAGCTCCTTCAGGCCCGCGTCATCCTCGAGGAAGGCTTTCAGCGTCACCGGCGAGGCCAGCGCGTTCTTCTGGATCCGCGCGGCGGCGACCTGGAAGATGCGCTGGTGCACCGGGTCAAAGAAGTGCTCGGCCTTCACCAGGGAAGAGATCCGGTCGAACACGTCGTTGTTGGTCAGGATCGCGCCCAGCAGCTGCTGCTCGGCCTCGATGTTGTGCGGCAGCACCTCGTCGGCTTCGGAAGATGCTGCGGCCGGAACCAGCGGCCTCAGTGCGGTGATCTCGGTCATTCATGCCCCCTGCCGTCTTGTCTGCTTTTTCGTGCCCATCGCCTAGCATGACCGGCGGTGGAATGGATTGGGGGAAAGCTGTGCATAAGCCGCTTATCCACAGAATAGATCCTACCACGGGTTGCGGTCGCGATGAAGCTCCAAGCTAGCCCTGGGAATCGCGGCAGATCCTTGTGGGCGGCAATGCGCTCTCCGCGACGCCCCGGAGGGAGAATCAGCCCTTGCGCGCCTCTTGCCAGGCGCGGGGGGCCCTCAGGAAGCTTTCCACCTCGGCCAGGGTCGCGGCGTCGAAGGCACCCTGCGCCCGGGCCTCGGCCAAGACATCCCACCAGGTGCACAGATGGTGCAACTTCACCCCATGCGCGTCGAGCCGGGCCTCGGTGTCCGGGAAGATGCCGTAGTAGAAGATCACCGCGGTATGTCCGCATGTGGCGCCCGTCTCGCGGATCGCCTCGACGAAGCTCAGCTTCGAGCCGCCGTCGGTGGTCAGGTCCTCGACCAGAAGCACGCGCTGGCCTTCATGCATCGCGCCCTCGATCCGCGCGTTGCGGCCATAGCCCTTGGGCTTCTTCCGGACGTAGGTCATCGGCAGGGCAAGGCGTTCGGCGACAAGCGCCGCGAAGGGGATGCCGGCCGTCTCGCCGCCCGCGATGTTGTCGAAAGCCTCCATTCCCGCCTCGCGCATGACGGTGGCGGCCAGGAAATCCATCAGGGTTGACCGGATACGCGGATAGGAAATCAGCTTGCGGCAGTCGATGTATGTGGGCGAGGGCAGGCCCGAGGCCAGCGTGAAGGGCGTCTCGGCGTTGAAATGGACCGCCTTGATCTCCAGAAGAGCGCGGGCGGTCAGGCGGGCGATTTCGTCCTTGGGCGGGAAGGTCGAGGGGATCATACGGGGTCCTTTCGGGCGGGCTCGTCGTGCGCCTTCGGCGGCTCCTCGCAGGTGCGCGACGAACGACGAAGGCGACGAGGAGCGGTCAGGTCACGACGTGCCAGTGCACCGGGAAGCCGGGAGCGAACACAGTTACGGGGCCGGCGTCCGAGACGATCTTCTCGGGCCAGCGGCAAGGCTCGGCGCGCTTTTCCAGGGTGATGGTGTCCGCGTTCACCGGCAGGCGATAGAAGGCCGGCCCATGGCGCGAAACGAAGCCTTCCAGCTTGTCCAGCGCGCCCTCTTCCTCGAACACATGGGCCAGGAGAGACAGTGTATTCGTCGCCGTGAAACACCCCGCGCAGCCGCAGGCCTGTTCCTTCAGCGCATCCACATGCGGCGCCGAGTCGGTGCCCAGGAAATAGCTCGGATCGCCCGAGGTCGCCGCCTTGCGCAGGGCCAGCCGGTGCTTCTCGCGCTTGGCGACCGGCAGGCAATAATAGTGCGGCCGGATCCCGCCTGCGAGGATGTGGTTGCGGTTGATGATCAGGTGATGCGTGGTGATCGTCGCGGCCAGGGTGTCGCCGCCCTCAGCGGCATAGGCCACGCCTTCCTCGGTCGTGATGTGCTCCATCACCACCCGCAGTTCAGGCAGCCGGCGGCGCAGCGGATCGAGGACCGTGTCGATGAACACCGACTCGCGGTCGAAGA
>JBKBVC010000350.1:0-2951 GCA_046289805.1 Tabrizicola sp. | reverse complement strand
CAGATGATCTTCAACGCCAACCGCGACGCGCTGGCGGCCAACCCCAACAGCCTGCCGGCCGGGCTGCAGCTGATCCTGCCCTGCGAGGACGGCCGTCTGACCCCCGATCAGGAGCTGAGTTCGATCATCGAGGCAGAAACCAAGAAGCAGGAAGCCACCAGAAAGAAATCGAACATCTACGAACCGCCGCTGAAGTTCGTCACCTCGAACAACTGGGCGCCCTTCACCGATGAATCGCTGACCGGCGGCGGCATCTTCGTGCGCATGGCGACCACCGCAATGCAACGCGGCGGCAACGACCGGGACTATACGGTGGCCTATGTGGACGACTGGATGTCGCACATCGACACCCTGCTGCCCTCGGGTGCGTTCGACGTGTCCATCGCCTGGGAGTCGCCGGACTGCTCCAAGCTCGACATGCTGGGCGAGTTCTCGGCGCGGATGTGCACCGACTTCGATTTCACGCAGCCGATCTACGAGGCGGCCTACACCTTCAACACCCTGCCCGACAGCAAGTATGCCAATGCCCGGTCCTTCTCGGACTATGCCGGGGCCAAGATCTGCCGGCCGGAAGCCTGGCCGCTGGGCGACCTCGAAGTGCAAGGCCTGACCCCGCCGATCGTGGAATACGTCGCGCCGAAGAACCCGATCGACTGCGCTAACATGCTGCTGAAGGGCGAGGTGGACATCTACTCGATCGAGACGGAAACCTCGGTGGCCAACTTCAAGGAACTGGGCGTCACCGACAAGGTGGTGACCAACCCGGCGCTGACCACCTTCATCTCGTATCACTTCCTGACCTCGAAGAACAATCCGCGCGGTCGGGTCTACATCGCCATGCTGAACCGCGGCATCACCGAAATGCGCGAATCCGGCGAGTGGTATGACATCCTGGCCACCGGCCTTGCCGAATACAACAAGCTCAGCCAGTAGCCCCCTCCCCGGCACCAGCACAGGCCCCGGTCCCTGCGACCGGGGCCTTCTGCATATTCAGGGGTTTGGCCCGTCCCATCCCGTGTAGCCGAGACGGCTTGGAACATTCATTCCATGTGCTATGCTGGCCGGGTATCCGCCACGAGAGCCGACATGTCCAAGGTCGATCCCGCACTGTCCGCCCGCGATGCGCCGCAATCGGTCGAAGCCTTCCGTGACCGGCTGATGGGCCTGAGCGGCCAGCTTCCCCGCCGACTGCAGCAATGCGCCGACCACATCGCGCGGCACATGGACACGATCGCGCTGTCCACGGTGGCCCAGGTCGCCCAGGGCGCCGGCGTGCCGCCCTCGGCAGTGATGCGCTTCTGCCAGATCATGGGCTTCTCCGGCTATGCCGAGATGCAGCGGCTGTTCCGCGAGGCCCTGTCTCGCGCCGCGCCCGACTATGCCACGCGGCTGGCGAAGCTGAAGGCCGGCGGCGCGGGCCGTCCAGCGACCCTGGTCGCCGAATTCGTCGATGCCGGCCGGCTGTCGATGGAAGCCCTGGCGCGAGATCTCGACGAATCCGCCTTGAATCAAGCAGTTGATACGCTAAGTCAGGCCAGGACCATCCATCTGGCCGGGTTCCGGCGGTCGTTCCCCGTGGCCTCCTATCTGGCTTATGTGTTCGACAAGCTGGGCATTCCGGCGGTGCTGCATGACGGGGTGGCGGGCCTTGGCCAGCGCGCGTCGCTTCTCCCCGGTGACGCGCTGATCGCCATCACCTTTGCGCCCTGGTCCGAGGAAACCCTTGCGCTGGCCACACTCGCCCGGGATCGCGGCCTGCCGGTCGTTGCGCTGACGGACCCGCCGGGCACCCAGGTCTCCGTTGTCGCCGATACCGTGCTGACCGTGGCCGAGATCGACTTCGGCGCCTTCCGGTCGCTGTCAGCAGTCATCGCTCTGGCGCTGTCCCTCGCCGTCGCCGTCGCCGCCCGGCGCGAAACTTAGGGCTTCCGCTTCGGGGTGCAATGGAATATTCATTCCACGCACCCGCCCGAGTCGGAGCCCTAGCGATGTCCAGCCCGAAGCCACTCGACGTCATCACCATCGGCCGTTCCTCGGTCGATCTCTACGGCGCGCAGGTCGGCGGCAGGCTCGAGGACATGGGCTCCTTCCAGAAATACATCGGCGGCTCGCCCACGAACATGGCGGCAGGGACGGCCCGGCTGGGGCTGAAGTCCGCGCTCATCACCCGGGTCGGCGACGAGCACATGGGCCGCTTCATCCGCGAGGAACTGGCGCGCGAAGGCGTTGACGTGCGCGGCGTCAGGACCGACCCGGAGCGTCTGACCGCGCTTGTCCTTCTCGGCATCCGCGACCAGCACCAGTTCCCGCTGATCTTCTACCGCGAGAACTGTGCCGACATGGCGCTCTGCGAGGACGACATCGACGAAAGCTTCATCGCCGAGGCGCGGTCGGTCGTGGCCACCGGCACGCATCTCAGCCACCCCCGGACCGAGGCCGCCGTCCTGAAGGCGCTGACCCTGGCCCGGAAACACGGGGCGCAGACCGCGCTCGACATCGACTACCGGCCGAACCTCTGGGGCCTTGCCGGCCATGGCGCGGGGGAAAGCCGGTTCATCGAAAGCGCGGCCGTCACCGCCAAGCTGCAATCGACCCTGCACCTCTTCGACCTGATCGTGGGCACCGAGGAGGAATTCCACATCGCCGGCGGCACGACCGACACCGTCGCCGCCCTGCGTGCCGTCCGCGCCGTCAGCGGCGCGACGCTGGTCTGCAAGCGCGGCCCGATGGGCGCCGTCGCCTTCACCGGCGCCATCCCTGACTCGCTCGACGAAGGTGAAACCGGCCCCGGCTTCCCGATCGAGGTCTTCAACGTTCTCGGCGCGGGCGACGGGTTCATGTCGGGCCTCTTGAAGGGCTGGCTCGACGGCGAACCCTGGCCCGTGGCGCTGAAATACGCCAACGCCTGCGGCGCCTTCGCCGTCAGCCGCCACGGCTGCACCCCCGCCTAT
>JBKBVC010000349.1:0-2960 GCA_046289805.1 Tabrizicola sp. | reverse complement strand
AGCCCGAAGATGAACTTCCTGACCGGCAAGTTCGCCGAGGCCGAGGGCTGCACCACGCTAGGCGTCCGGTCCGAACATATCGAGGTGGTGGACAACGGCCCCTGGTCGGGCGAGGTGCTGCATGTCGAGGACCTGGGCTCGGACCATTTCCTCTTCGTGGAGATCGGCAGCGACGAGCCGGTCATCGTCCGCCGCCCCGGCAAGGCGACGATCCCGGTGGGGACCCGCCTCTCCATCGCGCCCAAACCCGGCCATCTCTACCGCTTCGACAGGGACGGCAAGCCCGTCCGCTGATCCGCTTTCCCGCGCGCCAAGGTCATTCCGGCCGGGGCGCGCAATTTTCAAGGAGAAGTCCATGTCCATCCGCGTCACCGTGTGGGGCGAGAACGTCCACGAGCAGAAGAACAAGGTGGTGGCCGAGGTTTACCCCAAGACCATGCACGGCACGATCGCCGAATTCCTGAACCGCGAGGACGGGATCACCGCCACCACGGTCACGCTGCAGGACCCCGAGCACGGGATGACCGCCGCGAAGCTCGCGGAAACCGATGTCCTGATCTGGTGGGGCCATGCCGCCCATGGCGAGGTCAAGGACGAGGTGGTGGAGCGCGTGGCCGAGGCCGTCTGGGCCGGCATGGGCGTGATCTTCCTGCACTCCGCGCATTTTTCGAAACCCTTCAAGCGTCTGATGGGCGCTCCTTGCAACCTCTCGTGGCGCGAGGCCGGGGAACGGGAACGGTTGTGGGTTACCAGTCGCCAGCACCCCATCGCCCGGGGGATCCCCGACCACTTCGAGATCGAATACGAGGAAATGTATGGCGAGCCCTTCGGCGTGCCGGAACCGCTGGAAACCGTCTTCGTGTCATGGTTCCAGGGCGGCGAGGTGTTCCGCTCAGGGCTCACCTACCGGCGCGGGGCGGGCAACATTTTCTACTTCCGCCCAGGGCACGAAACCTATCCGACCTACCATCAACCGATGGTGCAGAAGGTGATCGCGAACGGAGTCCGCTGGGCCTACAACCCCGAGGCACGGCTGGCCAAACCCACCGATGCCCCGAACCGGCCGATCGGCAAGACGCTGGAACCGCTGGAAGAGCGCGGCCCCCGTCTGCACCATGACGGCGAGGCGGGGTATCGCTGATGCAACCCGTCCGTCTCCTGATCCTCGGAACCGGCGGCATGGCGAAGAACCATGCCGAACAGTTCGCCGCCATTCCCGGCGTGACCCTCGTCGCCGGGATCGACACCCGGCCCGAACAACTGGCCGCCTTCCGGAAGGCACACGACATCCCGCAGGGCTTCGCCTCGGTGCAGGAGGCGCTGGACTGGGGCGAGTTCGACGCGGTGACGAACGTCACGCCCGACGCCGCGCATTACGCGACCACCCTGCCCTTGCTGGCGGCGGGCAAGCATGTGCTATGCGAAAAGCCGCTGGCCACCAACGCGGCGCATGCGCAGGAAATGGCCGAAGCCGCGGCGAAGGCGGGCGTCGTGAACATGGTGAACCTGACCTACCGCAACGTCCCCGCCTTGCAGAAGGCGGCCGCGATGGTGCGCGAGGGCGCCATCGGCGAGATCCGCCATTTCGAGGCCAGCTACCTGCAAAGCTGGCTGACCCAGCCCGCCTGGGGCCACTGGGACCGCGAACCGCAATGGCTCTGGCGACTGTCCACGAAGCACGGCTCGAAAGGCGTGCTGGGCGATGTGGGCATCCACATCCTCGACTTTGCCACCTTCATCGCGGGGATGGAGGCGACGCAGGTGTCCTGCCTTCTCCAGACCTTCGACAAGGCGCCGGGGGGGCAGATCGGGGACTATGTGCTGGATGCCAACGACAGCGCCACGATGCAGCTGCGGCTGGTCAACGGCGCGCTTGGCACCGTCGCCGCGACGCGCTTTGCCACCGGGCATCTGAATGACCTGCGGCTTCGGCTTTACGGGCTGAAGGGCGGGCTGGAAGTGCGGTTCGAGAAGGGGATCAGCGCGCTGCGCGCCTGTCTGGGCGAGGAGGACATCCGAGAGGGCCGCTGGCACGACGTGGACTGCCCCGCCGTCCCGACCGTCTATCAGCGCTTCATCGCCGCGATCCGCGGCGAGGGCCCGGCCGAGCCCGACTTCGTCCGCGGCGCGGCGCTTCAGGTGCTCCTGGACAAGGCGGAAGCCTCGGCAGGCCAGGACGGGAGACTGCTCGCCGTCTGACCCTTCCGGCGGCTGGAGCCGAAAGGAGCGCTGACGCGCAAGCCTTTTCCCTCGTCGTCGGCCTTCGCCTCCTCCTCGGGTCATTGGGGGCGCTTCGCCCCCCAACCCCCCCGAGAGTATTTGTGAATGGGCAAGTGCATATGCCCCTTTCCAAATACTCCGGCGCAGAGCGCCCTCCGAGGAGGAGGCGAAGGCCGACGACGAGAGGAAAGCTTGCGCGTCAGCGCACCTTCAGGAGACCGCCCCGATCCGCGCAGGCTTCAACCGATCAGCGCCTTGACCCGCGCGGTGAAATCCTCGCCGCGCTTCTCGAAGTTCGGATACTGGTCGAAGCTGGCCGCGGCCGGGGCCAGGAGCACCACCTCGCCCGGCTGCGCCTCCTCGGCGGCGCGGGCGACGGCGCGCTCCATCGTCTCGCAGATCTCGTGCGGGGTCTGCCCGATCTGCAAGGCGAAGTCGCGGGCGGAATGGCCGATGAGATAGGCCTTCACCACCGATCCCAGATGCGGCGCCAGCGCGGCGATGCCGCCCTCCTTGCCCAGCCCCCCGGCGATCCAGCGGATCCTCGGGAAGGCCTGCAGTGCCTTGGCGGCGCTGTCCACGTTGGTGGCCTTCGAGTCGTTCACGAAGCGCACCCCGGCCCGCTCGCCGACCAGCTGGCTGCGGTGCGGCAGACCCGCAAAGGAGTGCAGCGCGCCCTCGATCAGCTTCGGCGCGATCCCCAGCGACCGGCAGGCCGCATAGGCCGCGCAGGCGTTCTG
>JBKBVC010000348.1:0-2967 GCA_046289805.1 Tabrizicola sp. | reverse complement strand
GACGGCTGGTATGGCGATACAAGCCGGATGTATGTGGCGGGCAAGCCCTCGGCCATGGCCGCGCGGCTGATCGAGGTCACGCACGAGGGCCTGATGCGCGGCATTGCGGCGGTGAAACCGGGGAACACCTTCGGCGACATCGGCCATGCGATCCAGGCCTATGTCGAGGCGCAGCGGATGAGCGTCGTGCGCGATTTCTGCGGGCACGGTCTTGGCCGGGTGTTCCACGCGCCGCCGAACGTGCTGCATTACGGCCGTGCCGGGTCGGGCCCGGTGCTGGAGGAGGGGATGTTCTTCACCATCGAGCCTATGGTGAACCTGGGCCGGCCCGAGACCAGCGTCCTGGCCGACGACTGGACCGCCGTCACCCGTGACAAGTCGCTGTCGGCGCAGTTCGAGCATTCCGTGGGGGTCACGGCCACAGGCTGCGAGATCTTCACCCTGTCCCCGGCGGGCAGGTTCCACCCGACCTGGGGCTGATCCTTCGGGACACCTCCTCGTTCGCCTTCGGCTCCTCGTCGGTGGTGCTGTGCCCTGCGAGGAGCGCCGAAGTCACGGCGAGACCCCCAGTCAGATCCCCGCATACCATTCATAGCCCCGGTCCGCCCAATAGCTGCCCCGGCCCCGGCCGAGGGCGGCCAGGCTGTCCACCAGTTCGATGGTGTGGACATATTTCGCCATCTTGTAGCCCAGCTGCCGTTCCACCCGCAGCCGCAACGGCGCCCCGTTCGCCACCGGCAGCGGTGCCCCGTTCATCGCATAGGCGAGGATCGTCTGCGGATGGAAGGCGTCGATCAGGTCGAGGCTCTCGTAGTAGAACACCTCGCCCGACAGCCCGCGTTCGATGGCGTCGAAACAGTGGAACACGGCATAGCGCGCCGTCAGCTTCGGCCGGGCCAGCCGCAATACCGAGCCCAGCGGGACGCCCTGCCATTTCGCGATGCAGCTCCAGCCCTCGACACAGTCGTGCCGGGTGATCTGCGTGCGTGACGGGAGCCCGGTCAGGACGGCCAGCGACAGGCTCTGCGGCGCATCGACCAGGCCGGTCACCGTCAGCCGATAGTCGGCAAAGCCGGTTTCGGCCATCCGGCGATAGGCGCCGCCCGAGGGGTCGGTCGAGCCGTTGGGGCGCTGGCCCTGGCGAATGTCGGACTCGGAATATTCGGGCGCGAGGCTGTCGCCGATCAAGGTGCGCTGGGCGGCCTTGGTCAGGCCTTCGTGGCTGGCGAAGAGCGCGCGCAGGCGGCTGTCAGGGTCGGTCGCGCCGTCGAAAACCTTGCAGCCCGACAGCGCCAACGCCGCGCCGCCCAGCAGGACCTGGCGTCGGTCAGGCATCCTTGCCTCCATCGGTGCGATACCAGCCGGTCAGGATCGACCGCATCTCGTTCAGGGGGCCGGCCAGAAGGATCATCGCCATGTGCACGACGAAAAAGCCAAGAAGCGCCAGCATGGTCAGGAAATGGAAGGTCCGCGCAGTCTGCCGGCCGCCGAAGAGTTCGGGCAGCCAGGACAGGGCGGCGGTCACGCCGGGCGACATCGACAGGCCGGTCAGGATCATCACCGGCAGAGCCAGGAACAGGACGAAGGCATAGGCGAGCTTTTGCAGCGCGCCATAGTTCGCCGCGTGGTGGAACCGCAGCCGGGCGTGATCGGCGATGTCGCGTGGCAGGCTGCGAAGGTCGCCCAGCGTCGGGACCAGCTGGCGCAGGTGCCCGTTCAGCGCCGAGGCCGCCAGCCACAGGATCAGCGTGCCGACCAGCAGCCAGGCGAAGAAGAAGTGGATCAGCCGACCCGTCGCGAGGCTGGTCTTCGACGGGATGGTGAGGGCGGCGGGAAAGGCGCGGATCTCGCCTCCCGAGACGCCGAGAACCCCGGTCGTGTCGAACTCGGCCCCCAGGATCCGGGTCACGCCGCGCAGTCCGCCGTCCGTTTGAACCGCGCCGATGGCGAGGACAGCGTTGTCGTAGTCGAACCCCGATTCCCGCCCGATGTGCAGGCTGGGGAAGGCGTTGAAGATCTGAAGACCCGTCAGCATCAGGAAGAACAGGCTGACGGCCCAGACCCAATGCGTGATCCGCGTGGCCAGGCGGTGTCGGTAGATCAGCGGTCCGGTCGGCATGTCGATCTCTCCCTTCCCCGGTAGCAACGGGCCGCCGACGCAGAAGTTTCACCGGACCGTGCAATCGGGCGCTGATTGCATTTCCGACCGTCGGGGCTTATCTCGGGAAGCCATAGCGAAGGGGCAGCAGGCGCGGCATGAACTGGATCACCAACTACGTCCGTCCGAAGATCAACTCGCTGTTCTCGCGCCGCGAGGTGCCCGAGAACCTGTGGACCAAATGCCCGGAATGCGGGACGATGCTGTTCCACCGAGAGCTTGCGGCGAACCTCAACGTCTGCGGCACCTGCGACCACCACATGACGATCAGCCCGCGCGCCCGCTTCGAGGCGCTGTTCGACGGCGGCATCTTCACCGAGGTCAAGGTGCCCGAGCCGGTGGTCGATCCGTTGCAGTTCCGCGACCAGAAGAAATACACTGACCGGCTGAAGGCTGCGCAGAAGGCCACCGGCGAGAAGGACGCAATGCTGGTGGCCGAGGGCGAGATCGGCCGCACGCCCATCGTCGCCGCCGCGCAGGATTTCAGCTTCATGGCCGGGTCCATGGGCATGTATGTCGGCAATGCGATCATCGCAGCCGCCGAACGCGCCATCAAGCTCAAGCGCCCGCTGGTGCTGTTCTCGGCCAGCGGAGGGGCGCGGATGCAGGAGGGGATGCTGAGCCTGATGCAGATGCCGCGCACCACGGTCGCGGTGCAGATGCTGAAGGAGGCGGGGCTGCCCTACATCGTCGTCCTGACTCATCCGACGACGGGCGGGGTCACGGCCAGCTATGCCATGCTGGGCGACGTGCAGATCGCCGAGCCCAACGCCCAGATCGGCTTTGCCGGCGCCCGGGTGATCGAACAG
>JBKBVC010000347.1:0-2969 GCA_046289805.1 Tabrizicola sp. | reverse complement strand
GACTATCTCGCGGCGGAGCGCGAGATAGGCGAAGACGCGCTCCAGCGGATCGGGCAGGCTGTTGTAGGGATGGGCGGCGAACATCGCGCCCGTGGTTTCGGTCCAGTCGTCGATCAGCGCGACGCCCAGCGCCTCCTTCGAGGCGAAATGGTGGAAAAAGGCGCCCTTCGTCACCCCGGCCGCGGCGCAAAGCTCGTCAACCGAGGTCGCGGCAAAGCCCTTGTGGCGGACCAGACTGCGCGCGGCATCCAGCAGCCGGGCGCGCGCCTCGCCGCGGGGAACGCGGGTTGCTTGGGTCATGCGGTGGGGTCCGGGCTCATGCCTCCTTGTCCCAAAGCGCGGGATCGGGTGTCAACACAGCCCATTTCAGCCCGAAGGGATCGGCCAGCAGGCCCCAGGTGTCGCCCCAGAACTGCCGTTCGAAGGGGGCCAGCACCGTGCAGCCCGCTGCGACCGCCCGGTCCCACCAGGTCTGCCCGTCCGGCACCACCAGTTGCAGATGCCCGCGCGGTATCGGATCGCTCCCGCTCACCGCGCTAGACATCATGTCGTTGTCGGTCAGCATCAGCGCGCCGCCGTTGATCTCGACCTGGACATGCATGAACTGGCCGGGACGGCCTTCGAAGGGCATCCGGCCGATGTCCTTCGCGCCGAAGGCCTTCATGTAGAAATCGGCCGCCGCGCCCGCCTGTCCGGGCAGGGCGAGATAGGGGATCACGCCCTGCATGACCCGGTCCTCGGGGCGATAGCGCTGGTCAGTGGGGGTGTCGCTGGGCATTGGGGTTCTCCTCCTGTGATCCGGATCAGGCCGCCGCAGCGGCTTCGGCGGCGGCAAGATCGATCTTGCCCATCTGCATCACGGCCGCCAGCACCCGTTCGGCCCTGGACCGGTCCGCATCCATCATCAGCCGACAGACCCGGTCCGGCACGATCTGCCAGGACAGGCCAAAGCGATCCTTAAGCCAGCCGCAGGGGCCATGGCTGCCCCCGCCCTCGACCAGCGCCTCCCACAGCCTGTCGGTCTCGGCCTGGTCGGGCGTCCGGACCATGATCGAGACGCATTCCGACAGCGGAAACATCGGCCCCGCCTCCAGGATCTGATAGGGCACGCCGTTCAGGGTAAAGTCGATCACCTCGAAATGCATGGTCCCGTCGGGCCCGCCCCTGTCGCTGGCATAGGCGCTCTCGATCCGGCTTTCCGGAAGCAGGCGGCAATAGAATTCCGCGGCCTCGCGGCCACGGTCCTCGAACCAGAGTACGGTCCGGATCGCATGGGTCATCTTCGGTCCTCCCCCCGCTGCCCACATTGCATACCAACCAGTTGGTATTTTCGTCAAGCAGAAACGGTCAGAGCCTCCGGAACCCCACAACGATGCGGGCGGCGCGCCAGCGGCCCGGCTGCCGGCCTCAGCCCATGCCGCCCGCAATCAGCCGGTCGGCCAGCGCCAGATAGGGCTGGGCAAGCGGGCTGTCGGTCGCAGCGATGGGCGTGCCGCTGTCGCCGGCCACCCGCACATCCAGCGCCAGAGGCAGCTCGCCCAGGAACGGCAGGCCCAGCTTTGCCGCCTCGGCCGCGACCCCGCCATGGCCGAAGATATGGCTCTCATGCCCGCAGTTCGGACAGACGAAAGTGGACATGTTCTCCACCAGCCCCAGGACCGGGGTCTTCAGCTTGGCGAACATGTCCAGGGCCTTGCGCGCGTCCAGCAGCGCCACGTCCTGAGGGGTGCTGACGACGATCGCCCCGGTCAGCTGCGTCCGCTGGCACAGCGTCAGCTGCACGTCCCCCGTCCCCGGCGGCAGGTCGATGATCAGCACATCCAGCTTGCCCCAGGCCACCTGCCCCAGAAGCTGCTGCAAGGCGCCCATCAGCATCGGGCCGCGCCAGACCACCGCCTCGTCCTCCTTCAGCATCAGGCCGATCGACATCATCGTCACCCCATGCGCGACCAGGGGCTCGATGGTCTTGCCGTCGGGGCTCGAAGGCCGCCGGTTCACACCCATCATCTTCGGCTGGGAGGGACCGTAGATATCGGCATCCAGAAGGCCCACGCGCCGCCCCCGCCGCGCCAGAGCCACCGCCAGGTTCGAGGCCACGGTGGATTTCCCCACGCCGCCCTTCCCGCTCGCGATCGCGATGATCCGGTCGATCCCCGAGATCCGCTGCGGTCCGCCCTGATGCGGCGTCGGGTGCTGGCCGATCTTCAGGCTGGGCGGTGCCGCCTTCGCCGCCGGCCCGTGCGCCGTCATCACCACCTGCACCGTTTCCACGCCCGGCAGCGCCCTGACCTTCGCCTCCGCCTCGGCCTGCGCCGCACCCAGGCTGCGCGCCTCTTCGGGCGTCGCCGCCTCGATCACGAACCGCACCAGGCCGCCCTCGACCGTCAGCGCACGAATCAGATCCCGCCCCACCAGATCGCCGCCGCCGGGATGCGCGACCCCGCGCAAGACACCCAGCACCTGGTCCCGATCCACCGCCATCGTTTCAACTCCGCTGAAGATTTGCACTAAGGTCGTAGCCTTTCAGCCGAAGGGCAAGGACTGTTGACCAAATGCTCAAAATTTCGGCGAAGGCCTTGGCAAATCATGACATTTTCGTGACCTCAGCCATGCGCTTGCTGCATGGCAGCATTGCCGAAGGGCCCTATTGTGCATCTGCAGCATGAGGTCCATGTTACCGGCAACAGCGCGACAGAACGTTGCTGACGAACCTGAAGATGAGGCTTGAGTGACATGGCTTATGTGAACAGCACCCCCCTCGCCCGCAAGGGCCTGGCCGACCGCCTGGCTGTCCTGCGCGACGTCGTCCTGACCGCGATCGCCCAGCGCCGCACCTATGCGCGCACCGTGGCCGAGCTGAACGCCCTGACGGACCGCGAGCTGTCGGACCTCGGCATCAGCCGCATCTCGATCCCCGAGATCGCCCGCGAGGCCGCCTACGGCAAGTAAGAATTCGTGAGGTCCCCTCC
>JBKBVC010000346.1:0-2973 GCA_046289805.1 Tabrizicola sp. | reverse complement strand
GTGCTGCACTTCTGGCGCTCGGCCTCGCAGTTCGGGGCGACGACCTTCTTCTTCCTGTCGCTGGCCCATATCGGCCTGGCCGAGGCGACGGCCATCGCCGACACCAATCCCGTGCTCATCACGCTGGGCGCGGCCCTGTTCCTGGGCGAGAAGCTGGGACCGCGGCGCATCGCGGGCGTGGTCGTGGCGCTGATCGGCGCGCTGATCGTGATCCGCCCCGGCGCGGGCGTGTTCAGCTGGGCCGCGATCCTGCCCTTCCTCTGCGCGCTCTCCTATGCGACATCGGCCCTGCTGACGCGGCGGATCGGAGCGCAGGAAAGCGTCTGGGCCTCGATGGTCTATGCCGCGCTGTTCGGGAGCATCGCCGCCGGGGCCGCCCTACCCTTCGTCTGGCAACCGGTGGCGACGGCCGATCTCTGGCGCTTCGGCCTGATCGCCTGCCTCGGCACCGGGGCGCAGCTCTGCATCATCCGCAGCTTTTCCATCACCGAGGCCGGGATCGTGGCGCCCTTCGCCTATCTGGGGATCGTCTTTGCCGCCTTCTGGGGTGTGGTGCTTTACGACCATTGGCCGGATCGCTGGACCGTGGTTGGTGCGCTTGTGATCGTGGGCGCGGGACTTTATGTCTGGCACCGCGAGAACCGGGCGCTGCGCGCGCCTCAGCCGTGAAAGCCCTGATGCCCCCTGCCGGAGACGCCCTGCCCTTCCGCCCCGACCACTTCGCGATCAACCTCGCGGCGCGCGGGCTGATCGGTCTGGCGCTGGCCCTGCCCTATCGCCGGCGGGTGCCGCTGGTCGGCTGGCTGATGCGAAGGGTGATCGGTCCGGTCGCGGGCTACACATCCCGGGCGCGCGAGAACCTGGCATTGGTCTGGCCCGACCTGCCACCGCACGAACGCGAGGCGATCGCGGCCGCCGCGCTGGACAATGCCGGCCGCACCCTGATCGAGAACTACTCGACCCGCGATTTCCTGGCCCGCGCCGCCGCCATCGAGCCCGAGGGGCCGGGCTATGCCGCGCTGATCGCGGCGCGCAACGCTGGGCGGCCGGTGATCCTGGTCTCGGGCCATTTCGGCAATTACGAGGCCGCGCGCGCCGCGCTGGTGGCGCGGGGGTTCCAGATCGGCGGGCTCTATCGCAACCTGTCGAACCGCTATTTCAACGCGCATTACGTCCGCACCATGCAGGCTTTCGGCGGTCCGGTCTTTCCGCAGGGACGCAGCGGGACCGCGGGTTTCGTGCGACACCTGAAGGCGGGGGGGCAGCTCGTCCTCCTGTTCGACCAGGACGTGAGCGGGGCGCCGGTCCTGCCCTTCCTCGGCCAGCCGGCGCGCACGGCGCTGTCGGCGGCGGAACTGGCGCTGCGACTGAGGGCCGACCTGATCCCCTTCTTCGCCACCCGCCAGCCGGACGGGCTGGGATTCCGGGTCGAACTCGACGCGCCGATCCCGCACGAGGCGCCCGAAGCGATGATGCAGGCCGTTACCCGGGCGCTTGAGGCCCGCGTCCATGCCCATCCCGGCCAGTGGTTCTGGATCCACCGCCGCTGGAAGGGCGGCGGGCAGGTCTAGCGGCTCAGTCCACCCGCGCCGCGGCCAGGATCGCGGCCGGACCGTCCTGCTGCACGATCACCGCCCCCGGCTCGTCGCCCTGAAAGGGTGCTGTCACTTCCAGCGGCTCGCGCCCGGACCAGTCGCCCAGCCTTTCCCACGCGGTGACGATATTGGTGTAGGTTATGGTCTTGCCGGCGTTCTCGCCCCGCTCGATCCGAACCGTCTGTTCCGGAGTGTAGCGCACCAGCTGCACCCGCACGGGTTCGTCCAGCGGCGGATCGGCCTCGGCCCGGATCACCAGCCTGTCACCCTCACGCTGCACGGTCAGCCGCACCGGCGTGCCGGCTTCCAGATGCGCGCGCAGCCGTTCGGCCGTCTGTTCCGGCGCGAAACCCTCGATCCGGTCCTGCCCGCCGATGATGAGCTGCGGCGTGTAGATCGTCCGCGACCCCACCGCCCTGGCATAGGCGCGCTGGCGGTCGGTGAACTGCGGCTTGGCGAAATGGTCCTCCCAGCCGATGTAGTCCCAGTAATCGACATGCAGCGCCAGGGGCAGTATCTGCGGGTTCGCCGCCAGCATCGCCAGGAATTCGTCGGCCGGCGGGCAGGAGGAACAACCCTGCGAGGTGTAAAGCTCGACCACCACCAGCGGCTCGGCCTGCAGGGGCGCCGCGGCCGCAAGCCAGATCCCGCAGGCGGCGCTGACGAAATGTCGCATGTCGCATATCCTGAACTTTGTCCCCATTGCCTTATAGGGATGCCCGGCTGCCCGGGCCAATCAAGGTTTTGCGAGAGACCCGTCAGATGCTGTAGGAAAGCCGCAACGCGGGGCTGGATATTCGGCATACAATGGTATACAAATCCGCCGCAACCGACCTTCATGGGAGCCAGAGATGACCGTCACCGTTGGACATGACCTTTCTAAGACCCGCAAGACCCTGACCGCCGGCGGCCAGACGGTCCACTACTACTCGATCCCCGCCGCCGAGGCCGCGGGCCTGGGCGAGTTCTCGCGCCTGCCCGCCTCGCTGAAGGTCGTTCTGGAGAACATGTTGCGCTTCGAGGACGGCAAGACCGTCACCGTGGACGACATCAGGGCCTTCTCCGACTGGGGCAAGAACGGTGGCCAGAACCCGCGCGAGATCGCCTACCGCCCCGCCCGCGTACTGATGCAGGACTTCACCGGTGTGCCGGCCGTGGTGGACCTGGCCGCGATGCGCGACGGGATCAAGGGCCTGGGCGGCGACCCGCAAAAGATCAACCCGCTGGCGCCGGTTGACCTCGTGATCGACCATTCGGTGATGATCGACGAATTCGGCCATCCGCGCGCCTTCCAGCTGAACGTCGACCGCGAATACGAGCGGAACATGGAACGCTATGTCTTCCTGAAATGGGGGCAGAAGGCGTTCAACAATTTCCG
>JBKBVC010000345.1:0-2977 GCA_046289805.1 Tabrizicola sp. | reverse complement strand
AGGGAAGATGCGGAAGGACGGTGCCTTGTGGGCGCTGGGCGCGATGTCGGGCACCTCGCTCGACGGCGTCGATGCGGCGATGATCAAGACCGACGGACACACGGTCTATGCCTTCGGTCCTTCGGCCTACCGGCCCTATTCGGACGATGAGAGGGCAACGCTCCGCGCCGCGCTCGGCCATTGGCCCGGCGATCCCGAAACCCTCGCCGCCGCCGAGTTGGTCGAGGCCGCCCATGCCGAGCTCCTCTCCCGCTTCACCGGGGCCGAGGTGCTGGGCTTCCACGGCCAGACCCTTGCGCATGAGCCCTCCGGGCGCGGCACGCACCAGTGCGGCAACGGCGCGCTCTTCGCCCAGCTTCTCGGCCTGCCCACCGTCTGGGATTTCCGCAGTGCCGACGTGACCATCGGTGGCCAGGGGGCGCCGCTCGCGCCCTTCTACCATTTCGCCCTCGCCCGCCACCTGCGCGCGACCGAGCCGCTCGCCTTCCTCAACCTCGGCGGCGTCGGCAACCTGACCTGGATCGACCCCACTGCCCCCGGACCCGAAAACCCCGGCGCGCTGCTCGCCTTCGATACCGGCCCGGCCAATGCGCCCCTGAACGACATGATGCAGGCCCGGCTCGGCCTGGCCATGGACGCCGACGGCGCGCTGGCCGCCAGGGGCGAGGTGGACGAGGATTTCCTGGCGCGTTTCCTGCGCCATCCCTGGTTCGACCTTCCACCGCCCAAGTCGCTGGATCGCAACGCTTTCCCCGACCTTGTCGCACGGCTCGACCTCCTGTCCGATGCCGATGCCGCCGCGACGCTGACCGCGCTCGCCGCCGCCTGTGTGGCTCAGGCGCAGATCCATTTCCCGGCACCGGTGACGCGCATCCTCGTGACGGGCGGCGGCCGGCTCAACCCGGTGATGTTGCGCGAACTGCGCCGCCGCATCCCCTGCACGATCCTCCCGGTCGAGGAGGTGGGCCTCGACGGCGACATGCTGGAAGCCCAGGCCTTCGCCTTCCTCGCGGTCCGCGTGCTGCGCAAGATGGCGACCTCGGGCCCCGACACCACCGGCGCGCCCGCACTGGTGGGTGGGGGGCAGATCAGCCGGCCCGATTGATCCGCGCCACCAGGATAGGGACCGAATAGACCGCCAGCGCGGCCCAGATCAGCGCGAAGGCCATGAGCTTCACTCCGCTGAACGGCTCGCCGAAGACGAAGACCGCGGTCAGGAAGATCATGGTCGGCGCGATGTATTGCATGATCGCTATGGTGGACAGGGTCAGCCCCTTGGCGCCGTTGGCATAGATCATCAGCGGCACCGCCGTGACGATCCCGCAGCCCAGGAGCAGCGAAGTGTCCCAGGCGCCATCCGTCAGGAAATGCCCGGTGCCCTGCGCCTGCAACCAGCCTGCATAGGCCAGCGCCGGGACCAGCAGGATCAGCACCTCCAGCGTGAAACCCTGGTTCGGCCCGATCGGCAACCGCCGCTTGAGATAGGCATAGACCCCCCAGGTCAGCGTCAGCCCCAGCGCCACCACCGGCAGCCGCCCCGCTTCCCAGGTCAGGATGCCGACCGCTGCCACCGCCAGGGCGATCGCCACCATCTGCATCCGCCCCATCCGCTCGCCCAGAAGCACCGCGCCCAGGAAGATCGAGAAGAGCGGATTGATGTAATAGCCCAGTGCGGCGTCCAGCGCATGGCCGGAGCCGATGGCCCAGACGTATATCCCCCAGTTCACGCTGATCAGCGCCGCCGTCGTCGCGGCCATGCCCAGCATCCGGGGCGAGCGCAGCGCGGCCTTCAGGTCCGCTGTCCGGCCCAGCCAGACCAGCACCAGGATCGCGATCGGCACCGACCAGATCACCCGATGCGCGATCACCTCGACCGGTGGGACATGCGCCAGCGCCTTCATGTAGATCGGCAGGAACCCCCACAGGAGATAGGCCGTCAGCGCATAAAGAAATCCGGGCAGGGTATCGCCGCCGGGAACGGCCGCGCGGGGCGGGGCAGGGGAGTCGCTCATGCCGCAGACCTAGCGAAACCCGCCGCCGCCGGCCACCCCGATCTTGTGCCCAGCACAATCCCGCACACCCGGCCCCGCCCTTGCCCCTTGCCAAATACTCCCGCCGGAGGCATCCGGCCTCTGCCAAGGGGCGCGCCACCAGGGTTACCGGTCCCCGAACGCCAAGGGGCAAGCCATTGATCTCACGTGGCTCTCTGCCCTGTCCAACGTGGACGCCGGGCCAGATACTCTCTGGTGAAGGCCGCATAGCCCTCGGCCGTGACCTTCAGCTCCTCCCGCATCATCTCGTGCAGCGCGGGCAGGCGGTGGAAGGGCACGGTCGGCCAGACATGGTGTTCCACATGATAGGGCATGTTCCAGGCCAGCCAACGCACCATCCGCGTCGTGAAGGTGGTCCGGGTGTTCTCGAACATGTTCGCAACTTCCAGGCAGTCGCCATGCTCGGCCAGAAGGTACAGCCGCAGGAACGGCTGGCCCAGCAGCACCGGCACCAGCCAGACCCAGAGCAGCAGATCCGTCCAGAGCAGCGACAGCCCCGCCAGCACATAGACCGCCGCCATGACCCGAGCCTCGGCCACCACCCGCGCCCTGGCGCTCTCGGCGACGAAACCGTCGTCCACCCGCCCCGCGACCAACCGCGCCATCAGCCGGACCTCGGCGATCCAGTAGGGCCGGCCCGAGACATGCCACGCCCAGGCCCCCCGCGTCGCAGGCTTCGGCCCGGCAAGTTCCGGGTCCTTCCCGGGCAGGTTGGTCCAGCGGTGATGCGCCATGTGAAAGGCGCGGAACCATTCGAAGGGCAGGACCAGCAGCAGCCCGCAAAACCGCCCCACCCAGTCGTTCAGCCAGACCGACCGGAACGGCGTCCGATGCGTCGCCTCGTGCTCCAGCGTGAAAAGGAACACGATCAGCACCCCCTGAACCGGCAGAAGCAGTCCCCAGCCCGGCACGCGGCCCGCAATCAG
>JBKBVC010000344.1:0-2978 GCA_046289805.1 Tabrizicola sp. | reverse complement strand
AACGGGTTTCGGTCTGGTCATGGGGCGCTCTCCGGTTGCGCCCCTGATCTAAAGGCTCGCGGCGTTCGGGGAAAGGGGCTCCGGCGCACCGTGACGATCAGGCGCGATGGTAGGGTGCGCCGGCAAGGATCGAGGCCGCCCTGTAGAGCTGTTCGGCCAGCATGATCCGCGCGAGCATGTGCGGCCAGACCATCGGCCCGAAAGACAACGCGAAGTCGCAGCGGTCGCGCAGGGAGAGGGCCAGCCCATCGGCACCCCCTATGAGGAAGGCCATGTCCTGCCGCCCGCCGTCGCGCATCTGTGCGATCATCCGGGCGAAGTCGGGAGAGGCGAGGGTGCGGCCGCGTTCATCCAGGGCCACGGCGAAGGCGCCATCGGGGATCGTGCGGGCAATCAGCGCCGCCTCGGCCTCCATGCCCCCGCCCTTCCTGTCCTCGACCTCGTGCACCGCGACCGGACCAAGTCCGAGTGGCCGGCCAGTTCGGTCGAATCTGGCGAGGTAGTCGTCGATGAGCACGCGCTCGGGTCCGGCGCGCAGCCGGCCCACCACGCAGAGGTGAAGCCGCATCAGGCCTTGCGCGCCGCCGCGAGCCCCGCGCCGGGCTGCATCCACATCTTCTCCAGCTGGTAGAACTCGCGCACTTCCGGCCGGAAGACATGGACGACGACATCACCCGCGTCGATCAGGACCCAGTCGCCCTGCTCCTTGCCTTCGATGCGGCAGGCCCGGCCGAATTCGTGTTTCAGCCTTTCGACCAGTTTCTCCGCGATCGCGGTGACCTGGCGCGACGACCGACCCGAGCATATGACCATATGATCGGTGACGGAGGACCGCCCGCGGAGATCGATCGACACCACGTCTTCGGCCTTGTCATCGTCGAGGGAGGAAAGCACCCGCGCAAGAAGCTCGTCGCTGGTGGCTTCGATGGGCGCGGCCGTCATCGGCACCGCCCGTGCGGCCCGGGAACCGGCCGCTGTCTGGGTAGGCAACAGGACATCGTCCTCCTGAGTTGCGCGCCGTCTCCGCCACGGCGCCGGGCATGGCTTGAAGGTAGCACTGCCAATGTAAAATCTCAATGAGCCCCGCCGGGCCCGCTGCTTCGGGCGCAAGGGCCGGATCGTAGGTGCGCGCGGGCCGGGCGCGTCGGACTTGCGGGACTCGTGGCGAAGGTGTATCTGCCCCTCTGATGAAACGCATCTTCGACATGGACGACCGCGCGCGCCTGCCCTGGCGCTTCTTCGGCGCGACGACTACGGTTCTTGCGCGGCTTTGACCCCCGCCCCCGGTCGCCCCTTCAGCCTCTGACACCCGTTTTCTGACCTGCGGAGAGGACTCATGTCCGGCAAGACGCTTTACGACAAGATCTGGGATGCCCATGTCGTCGATACCCAGGACGATGGCACCTGCCTGCTCTACATTGATCGCCACCTCGTGCACGAGGTCACAAGCCCGCAGGCCTTCGAAGGCCTCCGCATGGCCGGCCGCAAGGTGCGCGCGCCGGAAAAGACCATCGCGGTGCCGGACCACAACGTGCCGACGACCCCCGACCGCGTGAACGGGATCGAGAACGAGGAAAGCCGGATCCAGGTCGAGGCGCTGGATCGGAACGCCAGGGATTTCGGCATCAACTACTACCCCGTGAATGACATCCGGCAGGGCATCGTCCACATCGTCGGCCCCGAGCAGGGCTGGACCCTGCCGGGCATGACGGTCGTTTGCGGCGACAGCCATACCGCCACGCACGGCGCCTTCGGTGCTTTGGCCCACGGCATCGGCACGTCCGAGGTGGAACATGTACTCGCCACCCAGACGCTGATCCAGAAGAAGTCGAAGAACATGAAGGTGGAGATCACCGGAAAGCTTCGCCCCGGGGTCACCGCCAAGGACATCACGCTTTCGGTGATCGGTGCGACCGGGACCGCCGGCGGCACCGGTTATGTCATCGAGTACATGGGCGAGGCGATCCGCGATCTTTCCATGGAAGGCCGCATGACGGTCTGCAACATGGCAATCGAGGGCGGCGCCCGGGCGGGCCTCATCGCGCCGGACGAGAAGACCTTCGAATATGTCAAGGGACGGCCCCATGCGCCCAAGGGCGCCCAGTGGGAAGCCGCGCTGAACTGGTGGAAGACGCTGAAGTCGGACGACGACGCCCACTGGGACAAGGTGGTGACGCTGAAGGGCGAGGATATCGCCCCCGTCGTCACCTGGGGCACCTCGCCCGAGGACGTCCTCCCGATCACCGGAGTGGTCCCCGCCCCGGAGGACTTCACCGGCGGCAAGGTCGAGGCCGCGCGCCGGTCGCTCGACTACATGGGTCTGAAGCCCGGCATGAAGCTGACCGACATCCGGATCGACGCGGTCTTCATCGGCTCCTGCACCAACGGCCGGATCGAGGACCTGCGTGCCGCTGCCGCGATCCTGAAGGGCAGGAAGATCGCGCCCGGCGTTCGCGCGATGGTCGTGCCAGGCTCCGGGCTGGTGCGGGCGCAGGCCGAGGAGGAGGGGCTGGCGCAGATCTTCATCGACGCGGGTTTCGAATGGCGGCTCGCCGGCTGCTCGATGTGCCTTGCCATGAACCCCGACCAGCTGTCGCCCGGCGAACGCTGCGCGGCCACCTCGAACCGCAACTTCGAGGGACGGCAGGGCCGCGGCGGACGCACGCACCTGATGAGCCCGGCGATGGCGGCGGCGGCGGCCATCACGGGGCATCTGACCGACGTGCGCGAGATGATGGCGGAAGCGGTGTAACCGGGAGACCGAGAATGGAAAAGTTCACCACCCTGACCGGCATCGCGGCACCCATGCCGCTGGTCAATATCGACACCGACATGATCATCCCCAAGCAATTCCTGAAGACGATCAAGCGCTCGGGTCTCGGCAAGAACCTGTTCGACGAGATGCGCTATACGCCCGACGGCAGGGAGATCCCGGATTTCGTTCTGAACCAGCCGGCCTGGCGCAACGCGCAGATCCT
>JBKBVC010000343.1:0-2992 GCA_046289805.1 Tabrizicola sp. | reverse complement strand
CTGTCCGGCAAAGTACAACCCCTTCACCGCGCGCGTTTCCAGGCAGCGGTGCAACCCGCGCGGATCGAAGTAGTCGTATTCGATCGCGTAACCCGGCTGGAGAATCACCGTCCGCTCCAGGCCGGGAATCGTGCGGATATAGGCGTGCTGGACTTCCTCGGGCAGCGAGGTTGACAGGCCGTTCGGATAGACCGTGTGGTCGTCCAATCCCTCTGGCTCGAGGAACACCTGATGCGAGGTCTTGTCGGCAAAACGCACCACCTTGTCCTCGATTGAAGGGCAATAGCGGGGACCAACCCCTTCGATATGACCCCCATACATGGCAGAGCGCACAAGATTATCCCGCACGATCTGGTGTGTCGCCTCGGTCGTATGGGTAATCCCGCAGGACACCTGCCTTGCCTCGGGGGCTCGGTTCAGGAAAGAGAACATCGCGGGATCATCGTCTCCCGGCTGGCTCTCCAGCCGGGCCCAGTCGATGGTGCGCCCGTCCAGCCGAGGCGGCGTCCCGGTCTTCAGGCGTCCGACCGGCAGCGCCAGTTCGGCGAGTTGGGCCGCCAGCAGCCTGGATGGCGAATCACCCATCCGACCACCCGACATCCGCCGGTCGCCGATATGGATCACGCCGTTCAGAAAAGTCCCCGCCGTCAGCACGACGCGGCCCGAGGCCAGCTCCACACCCGAGGCCAGCACAACGCCGGCCACGGCTTCCCCAGACAGGCGCAGCCCGGCGACCTCGCCCTCGATCACATCGAGGCCCGGAGTAGCCAACAGCTCTGCCCGCATCGCCTCGCGGTACAGGCGCCGGTCGATCTGCGCCCGCGGGCCCTGCACAGCGGGCCCCTTCCGGCGGTTCAGCAGGCGGAATTGGATCCCCGCCCGATCCGCCATCCGGCCCATCAGCCCGTCCAGCGCGTCGATCTCGCGGACCAGGTGCCCCTTGCCCAAGCCGCCGATTGCCGGATTGCAGGACATCGCACCCAGCGTTTCCACACGCAACGTCACCAGGGCAGTCCTCACGCCCATCCGGGCCGCCGCCGCCGCCGCTTCGGCGCCCGCATGGCCGCCGCCGATCACGATGACATCGTAGTGTTTCACGTGGAACACCCCTTACTTGCCGATGCAGAAACTGGCGAAGATCTCGCCCAGAAGATCGTCGACATCCACCCGGCCGACCAAGGCATCCAGTGCCCGGACCGCCTGCCGCAGATGCTCCGCCGCCAGTTCGACGCGCGAGTCGGGTCTTACCACTTCCGCCCGTGACTCGGCCAGAGCGGCGATCGCCGTCGTCACAGCCACGCGATGCCGTTCGCGCACCAGCGCGCCGGCCGAGCCCACCCGCTGCGCCAGGATCTCGCCGATCCGCGCCATCAGCTCCGGGACGCCCTGCCCGGTCTTGCCCGAGACGGCCAAGCCAGAAATCCCAGATCTGGTGTCAGCTTTGCCGATCACCACAATATCATCGCCCACCGGCTCCAGCGGCAAATCCGATCCGTCCGACAGGAACAGCCGCAGATCCGCCGCCTGCGCGCGCGCCATCGCCCGCTCGATCCCGGCGCGTTCCAGCCGATCCTCGGTCTCGCGCAGACCGGCCGTATCCAGAAAGGTCACAGGCAGTCCGGCGATCTCCATTCGCACCTCGATCACGTCGCGCGTGGTCCCGGCGATCTCGGAGGTAATCGCCGCCTCCCGCCCTGCAAGCTGGTTCAACAGCGTCGATTTCCCGGCATTCGGCGCCCCGACGATCGCCACCTCGAACCCGTCGCGGATGCGTTCGGCCGCCGTCACCCCTGCCGCCTCGCGGCCAAGATCATCCATCAGCCCGTCGATCAGCGCCAGCACCTCGGGCGAGACATCCACCGGCACGTCCTCGTCCGCGAAGTCGATGGTCGCCTCCAGAAGCGCCCCCGCCCGGATCAGGTCGCGCCGCCAGCCCTCCACCTTCTGGCCCACAGCCCCCGACAGCACCCGCGCTGCCTGCTTGCGTTGCGCCTCGGTCTCGGCGTCGATCAGGTCTGCCAGACCCTCGACCTGAGCCAAGTCCAGGACGCCGTTCTCCAGCGCCCGCCGCGTGAACTCGCCCGGTTCCGCAAGCCGCAACCCCGGCTGGTCGGCCAGGGCACGCAGCACCGCGCCGACCACGGCAGGCCCGCCATGACAGTGCAGCTCCACCACCGCCTCGCCGGTAAAGCTCGCGCCCTCGGCGAACGAAAGCACCAGGGCCTCGTCCAACAGTTCGCCGCCCCAGGTCAGCCGCCGCAGCCCCGCCACCCGGGGCGAGGGAAGCGCCCCGCAAAGCGCAAGACCGGCCGCATGCGCCGCCGGTCCCGAAATCCGTACCACGGCGAGGCCCGACCGACCCCGCGCCGTGGCGAGGGCATAGATCGTGTCCATCGCCGCCGCCTGTCAGGTATTCATCGATTCGAAGAATTCGGCGTTCGTCTTCGTCTGCTTCAGCTTCGAGATCAGGAACTCGATCGCATCCGTCGTGCCCATCGGGTTCAGGATCCGGCGCAGGACATAGGTCTTCTGCAGGTCCATCTTGTCCACCAGCAGATCCTCTTTCCGGGTGCCGGACTTGAGAATGTCCATCGCCGGGAAGACACGCTTGTCGGCGACCTTCCGGTCGAGCACGATCTCGCAGTTGCCCGTGCCCTTGAACTCCTCGAAGATCACTTCGTCCATCCGGCTGCCGGTGTCGATCAACGCGGTGGCGATGATGGTCAGCGACCCGCCCTCCTCGATGTTCCGGGCGGCGCCGAAGAACCGCTTCGGTCGTTGCAGGGCGTTCGCGTCCACACCGCCGGTCAACACCTTGCCCGAGGAAGGCACCACGGTGTTGAAGGCGCGGCCCAGACGGGTGATCGAATCAAGCAGGATCACCACGTCGCGCTTGTGTTCCACCAGGCGCTTGGCCTTCTCGATCACCATTTCTGCCACGGCGACGTGCCGCGTCGCCGGTTCGTCGAAGGTCGAGGCGACGACCTCCCCC
>JBKBVC010000342.1:0-2999 GCA_046289805.1 Tabrizicola sp. | reverse complement strand
GCCACATGGCAGAACGTGAGAACCGCCGGGAGCGTCGTGACGAGCGTCGCGACAACCGGCCCGAAGAAACCCCGGAATTCGCCGACCGTCTGGTCGCGATCAACCGCGTGTCGAAAACCGTCAAGGGTGGCAAGCGCTTCGGCTTTGCAGCCTTGGTCGTCGTCGGTGACCAGCGCGGTCGCGTCGGCTTTGGCAAGGGCAAGGCCAAGGAAGTGCCGGAAGCCATCCGCAAGGCGACCGAACAGGCCAAGCGCAGCCTGATCCGCGTGCCGCTGAAGGATAGCCGGACGCTGCACCACGACATGGAAGGTCGTCATGGCGCCGGCCGCGTGGTGATGCGGTCCGCCGTGGCCGGGACCGGCATCATCGCCGGCGGCCCGATGCGCGCCGTGTTCGAGATGCTGGGCGTCCAGGATGTCGTCGCCAAGTCGATCGGCAGCCAGAACCCCTACAACATGATCCGTGCGACCATGGACGCGCTCAAGGCCGAGACCTCGCCGCGTCAGGTCGCGTCGCGTCGTGGCAAGAAGGTCGCCGAAATCCTTCGGAAGCCCGAAGCCGAAACCGTGGAGGCCTGAGCATGGCTGACAAGAAGAAGACCATCGTCGTCAAGCAGATCCGTTCGGCCGCCCGCCGTCCGGCCGTTCAGACCGCGACGCTGAAGGGCCTCGGCCTGAACAAGCTGAACCGCACCCGCGAGCTTGAAGATACCCCCTCGGTGCGCGGCATGGTGAACTCGATCAGCCACCTGGTCCAGATCATCGAAGAGCGCGGGTAAGCCCGGTCAAACCCGACTATCTGACATCACACGCCCTCGCGGAAACGCGGGGGCGTTGCTTTGTGGCTCCAGGCATTTCCTCGCCCCCATCAGCTTTGCCCAAGGCAAGCTTGACCTCCGCCAGACCCTGCGCGCGCGGGCTGCCAGATTTGCACCCGAGCCCGAGGCACGGGAGGTTCGGCCGTGGCCCGACTCCGCCAAGGTAAACACCACCCTAACAGAAATTGGCAACCCTCGGGAAAGATTTGAAAAAGTGGGGTTTGTCCACCGTGGACAGCCTCGCCCTTGCTTTTCGGGGGCCTGTGCTGTATCGCCCCCCGGTGGCCACATCCGGCCACGGGAATCAAGAAAAGCCGCGGGTGTCCCGTTCTCGCTTCGGGGGCACATCCGGCAAGGAGAAGCGACATGAAACTGCATGAACTCGCCGACAATCCCGGCGCAGCCAAGAAACAGAAGCGCGTGGCGCGCGGCCCGGGCTCGGGCAAGGGCAAGACCGCCGGCCGCGGGATCAAGGGTCAGAAGTCCCGCTCGGGCGTGGCGCTTGGTGGCTACGAAGGCGGCCAGATGCCGCTCTACCGCCGCCTGCCGAAGCGCGGCTTCAACAAACCGAACAAGCTGCACTACGCGGTCGTGAACCTCGGGATGATCGAGAAGTTCATCGCCGCCGGCAAGCTGGACGCCAAGGCCGAGATCACCGAGGACGCGCTGGTCGCGGCTGGCGTGACCTCGAACAAGCGCGACGGGATCCGCGTGCTGGCCAAGGGCGAACTGAAGTCCAGGGTGAACCTGACCGTCACCGGCGCCTCGGCCTCGGCCGTGGAGGCCGTGGAGAAGGCGGGCGGCAAGGTCACGCTCCTGGCACCCGTGGCGGCTGCGGCTGAATAAGCATTGTGAGCGGCCGCAAGGTCGCTTACATCATCACCCAGTTTTCCCGCGCCGCCGAACCGGAAAACGGTCCGGCGGCGCTTGGCTTGAAAGAGACCTGACATGGCATCTGCTGCAGAGCAAATGGCGGCCAACCTCAGCTGGGGGATGCTCGGCAAGGCAACGGACCTGCGCCAACGCATCTTCTTCACCATCGGCCTGCTGATGGTCTATCGCGTGGGCACCTACATCCCGGTGCCCGGCATCGACGGGGATGCACTTCGGGACTTCATGCAGCAGGCCGGGCAGGGGATCGGCGGGATGCTGAACCTGTTCACCGGCGGCGCGGTCAGCCGGATGGCGATCTTCGCGCTGGGGATCATGCCCTACATCAGCGCCTCGATCATCGTGCAGCTTCTGGCAACCATGTATGCGCCCTGGCAGCAGCTGAAGAAGGAAGGCGAGCAGGGCCGCAAGAAGCTGAACCAGTACACACGCTATGGCACGGTGGCGCTGGCGATCCTGCAGGGCTACGGCATCGCCATGTCGATCCAGGCCGGCGGGCTGGCGCATAATCCGGGCCTCTTCTTCATCGCCTCCTGTGTCATCACCCTGGTCGGCGGCACGATGTTCCTGATGTGGCTGGGCGAGCAGATCACCGCCCGTGGCATCGGCAACGGCATCTCGCTCATCATCTTCGTCGGCATCGTGGCCGAGATCCCCGCCGCCATCGCCCAGTTCTTCGCGCAAGGCCAGTCGGGCGCGCTGTCCACTCCGGTGATCCTGGGCGTGATCGTGATGGTCGTGGTCGTCATCGCCTTCGTCGTGTTCATGGAGCGGGCGCTGCGCAAGATCTCGATCCTCTATCCGCGCCGGCAGGTGGGGATGAAGGTCTATGAGGGCGGCTCGTCACATCTGCCGATCAAGGTCAACCCGGCGGGCGTTATCCCGGCGATCTTCGCCTCGTCGATCCTGCTTCTGCCGACGACCATCAGCACCTTCTCGGGGTCCACCACCAACCCGGTCCTGTCCTGGCTTGCGGCGAACCTCGGCTACGGCCAGCCGTTGCATCTGGCGTTCCTGGCCGGGATGATCGTCTTCTTCGCCTATTTCTACACCCTGAACGTCTCGTTCAAGGTGGACGAAGTGGCCGAGAACCTGAAGAACCAGAATGCCTCTGTCCCCGGCATCCGCCCCGGCAAGAAGACCGAGGAATATCTGGAATATGTGGTCAACCGGATCCTGGTGCTCGGTTCGGCCTATCTGGCTGCGGTCTGCCTTCTGCCCGAGGTCCTGATCAGCCGCGTCGGAATCCCGTTCTACTTCGGCGGCACCTCGGTGCTGATCGTGGTCTCGG
>JBKBVC010000341.1:0-3005 GCA_046289805.1 Tabrizicola sp. | reverse complement strand
AGGTCGAGGCCGAGGTTCACCAGCGCCGAAGGCAGGTACTCCGGCCATTCCGCGCGGGCGGCCTCCTGTGCGGGGGTGGCGACACCGCCGGCGGCCTCGATGGCGGCGACGGCGTCATTGTGGCGCTCAACCCTTCCGTAGAACAGGTTCGGGGTGGCGGCAACGATCCCCCAGCCGCACACGAGCAGGACGAGGATCCGCTTCCAGAGCGCCATCGGTTCCATGGGTCAGTCTCAGCTTGCGGCAGGTTCGGTCTTGTTCAGCACCTGGGTGATGGTGTGCTTGACCACCTTCACCTTCACGCCTTCGGCGATCTCGACCTCGATCTTGCCGTCGTCCTGGACCTTGGACACCTTGCCGATGATTCCGCCCGAGGTGATGACCTCGTCGCCCCGGCGCAGCGCGTCCACCATGGCGCGGTGTTCCTTCATCTTCTTCTGCTGCGGCCGGATCAGCAGGAAGTAGAAGATGACGAAGATCAGGATGATCGGCAGGAACTGCGCGAAGGCGGCACCGGCACCGGGGGCTCCGGCGGCCTGGGCGAAAGCGGGGGTGGCGAACATGGACATCCTCTCTGGCCGGATCGGGAGGCTTGATGCGCCGCCCCGTTTGCGATTGTCGGGTCATGTAAGCCCTTTCGCCGCGCTTTGCCAGAGGGGCTGCGTGCGGCGGTGCCTTCCCCCCTGCCCCCGAATGGGGCATAAGCGCCGGCGTAGCGTTTCCTTGAGGCCAGACCATGCACGACATCCGCTTCATCCGCGAAAACCCGGACGCCTTCGACAGGGCCCTGGCGCGGCGGGGACTGGCGCCGATGGCGGCAGAGCTTCTGGCGATCGACGAGGCGCGCCGCGCCAAGATCCTGGCGGCGGAAACCGCAGCGGCGGCGCAGAATGCGGCCTCGAAGGAGGTGGGGGCGGCGAAGGCGCGGGGCGATGAGGCCGAGTTCGAGCGGCTGCGGGCGCTCGTGGCCGAGAAGAAGGCAGAAGGTGCGCGGCTGACCGAAGAGGCGGCGGCCGAGGATGCCCGGCTGCGCGATGCCCTGATGCGCATCCCGAACATGGCGCTGGACGAGGTGCCCGAGGGTCCGGACGAGAGCGGCAACGTCGAGATCCGGCGCTGGGGCACCCCGCGCAGCTTCGACTTCAAGCCTCTGGAGCATTTCGAGATTCCGGCAGCGAAGGGCGGCCTGGACTTTGCGACGGCGGCGAAGCTGTCCGGCAGCCGTTTCGTCGTGATGCGCGGCGCGGTGGCGCGGGTGCATCGGGCGCTGGCGCAGTTCATGCTGGATCTGCACACGTCCGAGCATGGTCTGGCCGAGACCTGGACCCCGGTCCTGGTCAAGGAAGAGGCGATGTATGGCACCAACCAGCTGCCGAAATTCGCCGAGGACAGCTATCAGACGACGAACGGCTGGTGGCTGATCCCGACCTCGGAAGTCACTCTGACCAATTCGGTCGCGGGGGACATCCTCGACGAGGCGGCGCTGCCGATCCGGCTGACCGCGCATACACATTGCTTCCGGTCCGAGGCGGGCTCGGCGGGCAAGGACACTACCGGCATGCTGCGCCAGCACCAGTTCGAGAAGGTCGAGATGGTGACGATCTGCACGCCGGAAACCGCGCTGGCCGAGCACGAACGGATGACGAAATGCGCCGAAGCGGTGCTGGAGCGGCTGGGCCTGCCCTACCGGACCATCGTCCTTTGCACCGGCGACATGGGATTCGGCGCGCAGAAGACGCATGATCTGGAGGTCTGGCTGCCGGGGCAGAACACCTACCGCGAGATTTCCAGCGTCTCGACCTGCGGCCAGTTCCAGGCGCGGCGGATGAACGCGCGCTATCGCCCGGCGGGCGGCAAGCCCGAGTTCGTGGCGACGCTGAACGGCTCGGGCCTGGCGGTCGGGCGCTGCCTGATCGCGGTGCTGGAGAACGGGCAGGAGGCCGACGGGTCGGTGACCTTGCCGGCGGCGCTGGCGCCCTATCTTGGCGGCAAGACCCGGATCACGGCGGACGGCGTTCTGGCCTGAGGACCGGGGAACCAAAGGCGGTGTGGGGCGTTATGCCCTGCCCGTCCACAGCGAAAGCCCCGAATGACCAGCCCCCTTGCCCCGATCCTGCTTCTTGCCACGCTGGCCTTTGCCTTGGCTCCCATCATCACCCCCCCGTTCACCGGCTATGATCCGGGCCAGTTCCCGGTCGAGATCCTGCGGCCGGCAGTGCAGCCGGCGGGCTATGCCTTTGCGATCTGGTCGCTGATCTATCTGTGGCTGATCCTGCATGCCGCGTTCGGCCTGTGGAAGCGGCAGCGGCATCCGGCCTGGGTGCGGGTGCGCCCGGCGCTGACGCTGGCGGTGGTACTGGGAACGGTCTGGCTTGCAATCGCGGCCTCGAGCCCGCTCTGGGCAACCGTGGTCATCCTGGTGATGGCGGGGGCAGCGATCCTCGCCTTCCTCAAGGCGCCGACCGAACCCGACCGCTGGCTCCTTTCTGCCCCGCTGGCGATCTTCGCGGGCTGGCTGACGGCGGCCTCGGCGGTCTCGACCGGAGTCCTGCTGGCCGGCTACGGGTTTCTCGGCAACGAGGAGGCGGCCTATGACATGATGGCCGCCGTGCTGGTCCTTGGCCTGCTGGTGCAGTGGCGCAAGCCCCGGATGCCGGTCTATGGCCTGACGCTGGCCTGGGCGCTTGTCGGGATCGGCGTGGCGAACCTGGGGTCCGGCACGCCGGTGGCCTGGGTGGCCTTCGGGATCGCCGCCCTGACGCTGATCGCGGTCAGCCTGCTGGCGCGACGGGGGTAGCCGGCAAATTCCTTCGAAGGAATTTGCAAAAGTCTTCGAAGACTTTTGCGCACCCCGTCACTGGCCGGTGTTCTTTTCCTTGTGCTTGCGCAGGCGGCTTGGCGTGTGGAATTTGCGCTCCTTGAACGGATTCTGATCGCCCTGGCTGCGCAGGAACAGCCGGATCGGCGTGCCCGGCATGTCGAAATGGTCGCGCAGACCGTTCACC
>JBKBVC010000340.1:0-3009 GCA_046289805.1 Tabrizicola sp. | reverse complement strand
TAGATCGGCCGGCCGTTCTCGTCGATGCCCTTGGCCCAGGTGATGTCCTTCACGAAGGGCCAGGCGTTCAGGAACTTGCCGTCCTCGCGGTTCAGGACGTAGAAGAACCCGTTGCGGTCGGCGGTGGCGAACTTCTTGTTGCCGTCCCTGTCGGTGAAGGCCACGACCTCGTTCACGCCGTCATAGTCCCAGCCCTCGCGCGGGGTGGTCTGGAAATGCCACTTGATCTCGCCCGTCGCCGGGTCGAGGCCCAGGCGCGAGGCGGCATAGAGGTTGTCGCCCGTCCCGTCGTTCTTCTGGCCGGCATCGCGCAGCCAGCTGTTCCAGGGCGCGGGGTTGCCGGCGCCGAAGACGATCGTGTTTGTCTCGATGTCGTAGGACCCGCCCAGCCAGGTCGCGCCCCCGCCGGTCTTCCACATGTCGCCGGGCCAGCTTGCATTCAGCGTCCCGGTCATGGTGCTTTCCTTGCCCATGTAGGTGCCCATGTGGCCCTCGATGGTGGGGCGCGTCCAGACCAGCTCGCCCGTCTCGGCATCGCGCGCCTGCACTTCGCCGACGATGCCGAACTCGCCGCCGGAATTGCCGGTGATGACAAGACCATTCACGATCAGCGGCGCTGCGGTATAGCTGTAGCCTTCCTTGTATTCCGCGATCTTCTTGTTCCAGACCACGTCGCCGGTCTTGGCGTTCAGCGCCACGATCCGCGCGTCCAACGTGCCGAAATAGATCTTGTCGCCATAAAGGGCCGCGCCCCGGTTGATCACGTCGCAGCAGGGCAGGATGCCTTCGGGAAGGCGGGCGTCGAACTGCCAGATCTCCTGGCCGGTCTTCACGTCGATGGCATAAAGCCGGCTGTAGGAGCCGGTGATGTACATGATCCCGTCATGGATCAGCGGCTGGGTCTCCTGCCCGCGCTGCTTCTCGCCGCCCAGCGAGAAGGCCCAGACCGGCACCATCTTGCCCACGTTCTCCTTGTTGATGATCGCCAGCGGGCTGTAGCGCTGGAGGTCGCGGCCCATGCCGTTGGTCAGCACGTCTCCGGTCGAGGCGGCATCGCCCGCCAGGTCCTCTTCGGTGATCCCCGCATAAGCCGGGGCAGCAAGCATCAGGGCCGCCGAAACGGCAGCGACAAAGCGGTTCATCAGGATCCCTCCCTCGGGTTTCACACGACTGGACGGCGCTCCGGTCCCTCCCCCGGGGCCCCTGTCACCCGTCACTTTGCGTCCCAAACCGCGCCGCCGGTATTGGCCAATGGTCGTAAGTCCCCCACGCCCCCCGACCTGCTGCTTGCCCTTTTCCAGAGACTCCCGCCGGAGGCGCGGCACGGCCCCGCCACCCGGTCCGGCGGCCATGCCGCACGGAGGAGGAGGCGCAGGCCGACGACGACAGGAAAGGCCTGCGCCGCAGGCGCTCCGCTCAGCCGCCGGTGGTCCTGAGATAGGCCAGGATGAAATCCTGCACCGTCGGGTCCCCGATTCCCACATGCCGCATCTTGGTGCAGGGGACGAGCCCGTCGTTGTCCTCCATCCAGGCCCGCAGGGCGCCGGGAGTCCAGACGAAGCCCGCGCCCTTCAGGGCCGGGGAATAGGGATAGCCCTCCATGCTGCCGGCCTTGCGTCCGACCACGCCCTCCAGGGCGGGGCCATAGCTCGGGTCGCTGGCGTCGGTTGCATGACAGCGGCGGCAACTGGTCTCGAACAACGCCTTTCCGGCGTCGATCTTGATCTTCTCGAACGCCTCTGGCTCGTCGGCGCGCGCGGGGGTCGGAAGCGGAAGCACGGGCAGCGCCAGCGCCAGCACGGACCAGAGGCGAAGGTTCGGTTGCATTTCGGTCTCCATGGCTGATCGAACGCGCCAAGCCTGGCCGGCCCCGCCTCGCGCCGGATTGACCTGGGTCAAGCCGGCCGGACCTTGTGGTCGTAGAAAACCGCCCCTTTTGGTCGTAGTCCGCGCCGCTCCGGCCTTGCCGCGCGGCCTGCAAGGGCTGCCGCCCGCCTTGGCCATGGCCCTGCGTGCGGTGAAAGCCGCCGTCGCGGCCATGTCCGGGGATTGGATGGTCCGCGGTAACTCCGGCCGGTTGCGGATCCAGCCCGGCCTGGTGTTGCCATCAGTCTTTTTGGGCGCGGTTCAGGTGCAGAGCACCTTGGCCCTGGGCGGCCTGCGCCGGGTCAGCTTTCCGAAGGCGCTGTCGCGTGACCGCCGGGGACAGGCCGACCCGGGCGGCGCGGGAACCCGCCGCGCGGGCGCAAGGTTTCCATACGGTGAACGGCCGCAAGCATATAATTGATCCGAAATGACAATCTGGAAATGTCCACCGTGGACACTCAGCCCCCGATCCGCCGCCATCTTGCCGCCTCGAGACCGGGGGCGTTGCCCTCGGCGGTCAGGAGTTCGTCCAGACGCGCCCGTCCCGGCGTGCGTCGGCAGACCGGATCGGGGGCCGAGGCATCGCCGAGGACAGCGAGGGCCTGGCAGCGGCAGCCCCCGAAATCGACCTCGCGCCGGTCGCAGGACCGGCAGGGCTCGGGCATCCAGTCCGTGCCGCGGAAGGCCGCGAAGGCCGGGCCGCGATACCAGATCTCGGCCAGCGGCGTCTCCCGGACATTGGCGAAGACCATCCCGGGGATCGTCTGCGCCGCGTGGCAGGGCAGGACGGCACCGTCAGGGGCGACGTTCAGCCCGGTCGAACCCCAGCCCCCCATGCAGGCCTTGGGCAGGTCGGCGTAGTAATCCGGCGGCACGAAGTCGATCACCAGCCGCCCCGCGCGGTCCCGGCGGGTCGCCCCGACCAGCCGCTTGGCCGCCTCGACCTGCTCGCGCGTCGGCTGCAACACGGCCCGGTTCGCCAGCGCCCAGCCCTGGAATTGGACGCAGGCCACCTCCACCCGCCGCGCGCCCAGCCGTTCGGCCAGATCGAAGACCTCGGGCAGCTCCTCCAGATTGTGGCGGTGCATCACCGCGTTCAGGGTCAGCGCGACGCCGGCCGCCGCCAGCGCCTCGGCCACCTCC
>JBKBVC010000339.1:1004-3011 GCA_046289805.1 Tabrizicola sp. | reverse complement strand
ATCAGGATTTCGGACCCGTCGAAATCGGCGGTGATCGAGACGCGGTTCTGGCTCATCCCCGCGACGATGATCTCCTGCGCCGCGGCAGGCAGGGCCAGAGCCAGGCAGAGGATCAGCGCGCGGATCACGGCAGCACCCCGGCGACCGAATAGAGCTCGGACGGCGTGACCAGCAGATCGACCGCGATGCGCATAGACACTGCCAGAACAAGCAGGGACAGGAGGATCCGCAGTTGTTCGGCTTTCAGCCGGACGCCGACCCGCGTGCCGATCTGCGCCCCCACCACACCGCCCAGGATCAACAGAAGGGCAAGCAGCATGTCGACGGTCTGGCTGGTGACGGCATGCATGACGGTTGTGAAGGCGGTGACGAAGATGATCTGGAACAGCGAGGTGCCGATCACGACCTTCGTGGGCATGCCCAGGAGGTAGATCATCGCCGGCACCAGGATGAAGCCGCCACCCACGCCCATCACCGCCGACAGGATCCCCACCGCCACCCCGATCAGCAGCGGCGGGATCACGCTGATGTAAAGCCCCGAGGCGCGGAACTTCATCTTGAAGGGCAGGCCATGCGCCCAGGAATGGACATGCGCGCGGCGCACGGTCGTCCCGCCGCTCTTGCGGTTGCGCAGCAGGCTGCGCAGGCTTTCCTGGAACATCATCACGCCGATCAGGCCCAGGAAGATGACATAGGACAACTGGACGAAGAGATCGATCTGCCCCTGCCGGGTCATCCAGGCGAAGATCCAGACTCCGATGGCCGAGCCGATGATGCCTCCGGCCAAAAGCACGGTGCCCATGGCGAAATCGACGCCCTTGCGGCGCAGTTGCGCAAGCACGCCCGAGATCGACGAGGCGACCACCTGGTTTGCCCCGGTGGCCACGGCCACGGCGGGGGGGACGCCGATGAAGAAGAGAAGCGGCGTGATAAGGAAGCCGCCGCCCACCCCGAACATCCCCGACAGGAAGCCCACGATCCCGCCCAGCCCCAGGATGAGGAAGGCATTGACCGAAACCTCGGCGATGGGGAGGTAAAGCTGCATCGAGGGCGGCCCATTCGGGGCAAAGCGGCGGAGTGTTCAAAGGGTTGCGCGGCTTTGCGGGGGATGTCAAACACCCTGACGTCTCAATCCCGTGAGCGCAGGAATTCCCTCAGGATCCGTTCCAGTTTTGCCGCACCCAGGGGTGCCATGGCCTTGGTGTGTTCGTGGCTGATCTTCTCGTCGGACAGGCCCGCGGCCATGTTGGTGATGGTCGATATGGCGGCCACCCTGAGCCCCAGGAACCGCGCCAGGATCACCTCGGGCACGGTGGACATCCCTACCGCATCGCCGCCGAGAAGTCTCAGCATGCGGATCTCGGCTGGGGTCTCGAAGGACGGGCCCGAATACCAGCAGTAGACGCCCTCGGGCAGGTCGATTCCCTCGGCCGTGGCGGCGGCCTTCAGCGCGGCGCGCAGGGCAGGATCATGCGCATCGGTCATCGGGACGAAGCGGGCATCGGTCCTTTCCCCGATCAGCGGATTCAGGCCGGAATGGTTGATATGGTCCGACAGGAGCATGACGCTGCCGGGCGGCATGTCCTGCCGCAGGGAACCGGCGGCATTGGTCAGGATCAGGCTCTCTGCCCCGAGCGCCCGCAGCACCTGCAACGGCAGGAGCATCGCTCTGGGATTGCCGTTTTCGTAATAGTGTTCGCGCGCCCCGAAGACGGCGACCCGCACGCCCTCCAGTGTGCCGACATGAAGGTTCGGGTTGTGCCCCGAGACACCGACATGCGGAAAGCCCGGCAGGTCGGCGTAGGGAATCGCCACACCTTCGACGGCATGGGCAAGATGGCCCAGACCCGAGCCGAGGATGAGGCCGAGCGCGACCGGAGCGTCGCCGGCGCGGGAACGGATCAGGCGGGCAAGGGTCTCGGCGTCGGACAAGGGGCATTCCTCCTGGCTGGCGGCAGAGGGGGGGGGGGGGGGGACCCCCCCCCCCCCCCCGGGGGGTTGGGGGGG
>JBKBVC010000339.1:0-994 GCA_046289805.1 Tabrizicola sp. | reverse complement strand
GGGGTTTCACACCCCCGCACCCCCGTGGAGTATTTGGCAAGGGGCAAGCGGATCAGCGTTCCTTGACGTAGGGTTCGCCGCCCGCGCGGGGCGGGATCGCCTTGCCGACGAAGCCTGCAAGAACCATGACGGTCAGCACGTAGGGCAGCGCCTCGATGAAGGACACCGGGATCTTCACCCGCACGATGCCTTCCACGATGTCCGGCCGCGTCGCCAGCGCCTGGAAGAAGCCGAACAGCAGGCAGGCCCACATCGCCTGGATCGGGCGCCACTTGGCGAAGATCAGCGCGGCCAGGGCGATATAACCCCGCCCCGCCGTCATCTCCTTGCCGAAGCCCGCCTGCAGGGCGGTCGCCATGTAGGCTCCCGCAAGGCCGCACAGGACGCCCGTGACCATGACGGCCGAGAAACGCAGCGCGGGAACGCTGACCCCTGCCGTATCCACGGCCGCCGGGTTCTCGCCCACCGCACGCAGGCGCAGGCCATAACGGGTGCGGTAGAGCACCCACCAGGTCAGGCCAACGATGGCGAAGGCCGCATAGACCAGGACCGAATGGCCCGAGATGACCTCGTGGTAGAAGGGACCGAAGACCGGGACGCCCTTCAGCGTCTCGGCCAGGGGCAGGTCGATCGGATTGAAGCGTGCCGCGCCTTCCAGCGGCGGCGTGCGACCGCCCTGGCCGAAGAGGCTTTGCGCCACCAGCACGGTCATCCCTGAGGCCAGGAAGTTCAGCGCCACCCCCGCGATCAGCTGGTTGCCGCGGAAGGTGATCGAGGTCACGCCGTGGATCAGCGCAAAGACCAGCGATCCGGCGATGCCCGCAAGGGCGCCGACCCAGGCCGACCCGCTGTAGAAGGCCACCGCGCCGGCACACATTGCGGCCACGAGCATCTTGCCTTCCAGCCCGATGTCGAAGACGCCCGACCGTTCCGAATAGAGGCCCGCCAGACAGGCCAGCAGCAGCGGCGTCGCCAGGCGCAGGGTCGAGTCGAA
>JBKBVC010000338.1:1142-3025 GCA_046289805.1 Tabrizicola sp. | reverse complement strand
CGCGACCGGGGGTTTCACCCCCGGACCCCCGAGAGTATTTGGCAAAAGGGCAAGCAGGTCAGGCGGGCTGGGTGGCCAGGTGGTCGGCAAGCGTTCCGGTGACCTGCCAGTCCGCGTCGAGGAGGAGAAGGTCGGCCGCCGCGCGCCGTTCGGGGCTGGCGAGCTCGGGGCGGCCCAGGAGGCGCGCGGGGGCGGAGACGGCCATGTCGAGCGCGGTATCCGGCGCGGCGCCGACGGTGGTGATGAGGCGGCGCAGACCCTCGGCCATGGTGACATGGGCGCCGGCCAGCGAGCCTTCGGCATTCACGAGGCGGCCGTCCTTGAGCCAGATGTCGCGGCCGTAGAGGCGGAAGTGGTCCGAGCCGCCGACGGTGCACATGGCGTCGGAGACGAGGAACATCCGGCCGGGCAGGGGGCGGGCGCGCAGGGCGAGGCCCACCATTTCATCAGCGACATGGATGCCGTCGCAGATGATGCCGGCATAGGCGGCGGAATTGATGCAGGCGCCGGTCACGCCCGGGGCGCGGTTCAGCATCGGCGACATGGCGTTGAAAAGATGGGTGAAGCAGGTGGCGCCGGCCTCGAGGAGCGCGCGGACATCGGCGGCGGTGGCGTCGGAATGGCCGATCGAGACCACGGCGCCGGTCGCGGCGAGGCGGGCCACGTCCTGCGGGCTGGTGGTTTCGGGGGCGACGGTGATCTTGACGAAGATCCCCGCCTCGCGCAGGCGGCGGACATGGGCGAGCGTCGCGGGCTCGAAGGGGCGGATCCATTCGGCGGCATGGGTGCCGCGGCGGGGGAGCGAGAGGTGCGGGCCCTCGATGTGGAGGCCGAGGAGGCTGCGGTCGGGTTGGGGTTCGGCGAAGGCGGCGAGCGTGGCCTCGACCGCGCGGGTCAGGACCTCGGGCGCGTCGGTGATGACGGTGGGCAGGATGCCGACGGTGCCGAAGCGGCGATGCGCGGCGGCCATGCGGTGGAGCGCCTCGGGCGACTGGTCGTTGTTGAGGAGCGCGTCGCCGCCGCCGTTGACCTGGAGATCGAGGAAGCCGGGGGTGAGCGTGCCGGAAAGGCGGCGGACCGGGGCGCCGGGGGGCGGGTTGTCGGCCAGGGTCAGGCTGCGGTCGCCGGCGACCCCGAGCGCGGCACCGGGGCAGAGCTGCGTGCCGTCGTAGATCGCGTCGGGCAGGAGCCAGAGATCGGGTTGGGCGGTCATGGCCGGGATCCCGTGAAGAAGTAGGGGCGAAGGGCGGTCTGCACCCGGGCAAGTGCCAGGGCGCGGGGCAGGCAATGGCGGCTTTTGCGGGCCAGCGCAATCTCCTCGGCGCGGAAATGGGCGGCGAGCAGCGGATCGGGCAGGCGCCTGCCCTCGAGGTCGGCCAGCAGGCGGGCGACGGCCTGTTCAGCCGCGGGGGCGGGCCAGTAGTAGCGGATGCGGTCGGCCAGGCCGAAGTGCCGTTCGCTGCGCGGATCGGCGGTCTGACCGTGGACATGCGCCTGCCAGTTGGCGGGGTTGGCGAGCATTACCGCCTCCATCGTGTCGGGCAGCGAGGGTCCCGAGGCCCAGCCGTTCTGGGCGCGGATCGTGTCGAGGGCATAGAGCGCCTCGCGCCAGGCGAAGGTGAGCGCCGGGCCGACCTTCTGGAAGGCGAAGCCCAGTTCGGCGAGGCGGGGATAGGCCGCGGGGTGCTGGTAGTCGGTCGAATGCGCCTCGAGGCAGAGGCCGGGCCAGTCGGCGAGCGCCGAGAGGAGGCCGGGGTCGCGGTCGAGGGGGAGGTGGTGGACCTCCATCGGCGAGAATTCCACGCCCGGCTGGACGACGAGGCCGCCGATCAGGTCGAGGGGGATGTTCGCGGCCCGGAAGGCGTCGCGGTGGGCGGCGAGGG
>JBKBVC010000338.1:0-1132 GCA_046289805.1 Tabrizicola sp. | reverse complement strand
GGGGTTGTCCGGGCCCCGGCCGGGGGGGGGGGGGGGGGGGGGGGGGGCGGCGGGGTTGGGGGGGGTGGTGGGCGGGATCTGCCCATGATCGTCTGCGCGCGCGCCGCCGGGGGGCGGGACCTCGGTGCCGATGACGAAGAGGAGCGCGGCGGGATCGGGCGCGTGTTTCAGGGCGGTGGCCGCGAGGGCTGCGGAGCGGGTGGCAGTGATGTCGTCGGGCAGTTGGGCGGGTTCCCCGGCGCAGCCTTCGGAGCAGTCGAGGTGGATCTTGGTGAAGCCCGCGGCGGCATAGTCGGCGACCATGCGGTGGGCCTTGTCCATCGCCTGTTCGGCGGGCAGGCGGCGCCAGGCCTGAGGGCCGAGGTGGTCGCCGCCGAAGAGGATGCGCGAGGACGAGACCCCGGCGCGGGCGGCGATGTCCCGGACGAGGCCGATGAAGCCCGCCGGGGTCAGGCCGGTATAGCCGCCGTCCTGGTTGACCTGGTTCGAGGTGGCCTCGACGACGAGGGGCCGGTCGAGCGCCTCGGCCAGGGTGAGCGAGGCCTCGATCGCCTGGGCGTGGGCAGTGCAGACCGAGGGGATGGCGATGACCTCTCCGGAGCGGTTGCGGGCGATGATCCGGCGGAGGTCAGGCATGGGCGGTCTCCTGTCCGGTCCCGGTCAGGGCATGGAGGGCCGCGCCGCGCGCGCCGGAGGCGTCGCCGCCCTGGGCCAGGCGGATCGCCGGGATCGGGAAGCCGCGGAGCGTGGCGACGGAGAGGCGGCGGCTGAGGTCGTCGGTCAGGCCGGGCGCGCGCGAGAGGCCGCCGCCGAGGACGATGACCTGGGGGTCGAGGGTGAGGCAGAGCGTCACCAGGAACTCGGTGGCGAGGTCGAGCCATATCTCCCAGGCGAGCGCGAAGGCGGGGGTGGTGGCGCGACCGGCGACGATGGCTTCGGGTGCATGGTCCTGTCCCGTGAGGTGCGCCGCGATGCGGGCGAGGCCGGGGGCGGAAAGGTAGGTTTCGGCGCAGCCCTCGCGCCCGCAGCCGCAGCGTAGGAGCGGCAGGTTGTGGGCGACGACAGGGCCGGCGGCGAGGGGGAAATGGCCGAACTCGCCCCCGGTGGCGGCGGGCGAGGGCAGGAGGCGGCC
>JBKBVC010000337.1:0-3045 GCA_046289805.1 Tabrizicola sp. | reverse complement strand
GGCGGGCATCGCCTGCCTCTGGGGGCCGGCGCATGGCGGGGCGAACCAGGCCTGTCTGGAAATGCTGCGCGAGATCGGCACGGTGGACCGCATCCCGGAATACATCAAGCGCGCCAAGGACAAGGACGATCCGTTCCGCCTGATGGGCTTCGGCCATCGGGTCTACAAGAACTTCGACCCGCGCGCCAAGGTCATGAAGGAAAGCGCCGACGAGGTGCTGGGCCTTCTGGGAATCGAGAACAATCCCACCCTTCAGGTCGCCAAGGAGCTGGAGCGGATTGCGCTGGAGGATGACTATTTCATCTCGAAGAAGCTCTATCCCAACGTCGACTTCTATTCGGGGATCATCCTTGACGCGATGGGTTTCCCCACGGCGATGTTCACGCCGATCTTTGCGCTGTCGCGCACGGTGGGCTGGATCAGCCAGTGGAAAGAGATGATCGCCGACAAGAACCAGAAGATCGGCCGTCCGCGGCAGCTCTACATCGGCCCGGCCAAGCGCGACTACATCGACCTGCGCCACCGCTGAGGCAACAGACAGCGACGGACACTCAGGCCGCCTTCGGGCGGCCTTTGCATGCGCTGACACGCCGCAGGAGATGACCGATGATTTCCGTCAGAAAAAACCCACATCTGAAGGGTTCTTTCCCTGCGGAGTATTGCCATGAAAGACACCTACCCTGACCTGACCGCACACCACGCGCCCGTCACCCTTGGCGACCGGGTCGCATTGCGGACCGTCAAGTTCATGCGCCTGTTCGCCGACGCCTTCTTTTCAAAGCGCTATGGCCACCGCGCGGTCGTGCTGGAAACCGTCGCCGCCGTTCCCGGCATGGTCGGCGGACTTCTCCAGCACCTCAAGGCGCTGCGCCACATCCGCGACGACCAGGGCTGGATCAGGGAGCTTCTGGAAGAGGCCGACAACGAGCGCATGCACCTGATGACCTTCATTCACGTCGCCCAGCCCTCCCGGCTGGAACGCGCGATCATCATGCTGGGCCAGGCGATCTTCTACAACGCCTATTTCTGGCTGTATCTCTTCACCCCCCGCATCGCGCACCGGATCGTGGGCTACCTGGAGGAAGAAGCGGTGGTCAGCTACACCCAGTATCTGGAAGAGATCGACGCGGGCAGGGTCGAGAACGTGCCCGCCCCGCAGATCGCCATCGATTACTGGAACCTCGGCCAGGGCGCGCGCCTGCGCGAGGTGGTGATCGCGGTCCGTGCCGACGAGGCCGGGCACCGCGACCGCAATCACGAGATGGCCGACCAGCTATAGGCCGCCTGATTGCGCATCACGTCGCTTCGCCCGGGTCTCGCAAGGAGCGACGCACGAGCAGAGCGAAAGGCCTACCCCCGCCCGTCCAATGTGCCGACGGCCCGATACAGATCGGGTCGCCGGTCACGGAACAGGCCCCATCCGGCGCGGAGGTCCGCTATAGCGCGCAGATCGACGGTGGCGGTCAGCACCTCCTCGCAGTCGCGCGAAGCCTTGGCGAGCACCTGTCCCATGTGCCCGGCTATGAAGCTTGAGCCATAGAAAGTGACATCGCGTCCGCCAGGGGCGACCTCGCGCCCGATGCGGTTGGACGCGACGACCGGCACCATGTTCGCCCCGGCGTGGCCGCGCATGACCGCTTCCCAGTGCGGCTGGCTGTCATGGCCCGGATCGGGCGGCTCGGAGCCGATCGCGGTCGGGTAAAGCAGGACCTCGGCCCCCATCAGCGCCATGGCGCGTGCGGCTTCCGGGAACCACTGGTCCCAGCAGATGCCAAGGCCGATGCGCGCAAAGGCCGTGTCCCAGACCCGAAAGCCGGTATCGCCGGGCGAGAAGTAGAACTTCTCCTCATAGCCCGGCCCCTGCGGGATGTGACTTTTCCGGTAGATCCCCAGCACGCGCCCGTCCGCGTCGATCATCGCGCAGGAGTTGAAGTGCGCCTGACCCGCCCTTTCGAAGAACGAACATGGCAGCACCACCCCAAGCTCCCGCGCCAGCGCGCTGAACCGGGCAATCAACGGGTGCCCATCGGCCGGGTGGGCGAGGCGAAAGTATTCCGGTCGCTCCTCGATGCAGAAATACGGGGCCTCGAACAGCTCCTGCACCAGGATGACCTGCGCCCCTTGTGCGGCCGCGGCGCGGATCACGCGCTCGGCACTATCGGCGTTCTGTGGCAGGTCCCAGGTGCAGGCAAACTGGGTGGCGGCGAGGGTGACTTGTGTCATCGGCAAACCTTGTCTGCTGGATACCCGGCGAAGCCTAGAATGAGGACCGGCCCGCTTGAACCCCTATTCCGCAGGCAATTCTCTTGGCCAGAGCCCCTTGGCCGACCCGACCGCCGTAGGATGCAGCCGCTCTGACCGGTCCCGCCCGACCAACCGCCGCCGTCGCAGCAGGAAGGCCTTTCCCCAGCTGCGCCAGGTGCCCACCATGGGCGCGTTCGGGTCGCAGGGAAAGCGCGCGCGCCAGCCTTCGGGCAGCGCCAGCCCCAGGGCCTCGGCCCGGTCCAGCATCCAGACCAGCGGGATGTTCGCCAGCGGCCGCGCAGCCTGAAAGTCCCCGATCTGTCCGCCGATGTCGCCATGCGCGCCGCGGAACCAGACCTGCTCCACGTTGCCCTCCCAGCCGGGGGGACACTCCCAGAGCACCGGCGAGAAGGCGACGCGCGTCTCGTTCAGGGCCAGGGCGTGATAGCCGTGACGGATCGACGGGCCGAGCTGATGGCTGTGGAAGGCATGGCGATCCGCCGCGAACATCCAGAAGAACGGAAGCCGCAATCCCAGTGCCTTCACAGTATCCCAGACGCCGACCATCTCGATCGGGGCCTCGGCATGGCAGAACCGGCGCGCGAAGGCCTGCGCGGCCTGGCTGTCCGCCCCGCGTTCGTAATGCCTCCAGGCCAGGCGCACCGCGCGTTCGGTGGCATGTTCCCGGCGCAGCAGGCCCACCCGGTCGATCACCCCCGCAAGCGAGCGCACCGCGAAGGCCCCGCGCGAATATCCGAACAGGAAGATCCGGTCGCCAGGGCGATAGCCGGAGGCCAGCCA
>JBKBVC010000336.1:0-3050 GCA_046289805.1 Tabrizicola sp. | reverse complement strand
CCTGGGCGTCAGGCGGCGGGGGCAGGGGGACCTTGGCGCAGGCACCAGAGAAGCCCCGCCGTGAAGAGCGCAGCATTCAGCGCCGGGAAGGCCGCGACGGCAAGGGGCACGATCCCCGCGCCGACATAGGCCAGCGCCAGGGCCAGATCGACCGCCTGGATCAGCGCCATATTGGCGATCCAGAAGCGCGAGGGGTTTGCGGCGCGGGCAAGCCACGCCATGCCGATCCCGTAGGCCAGGAACCGCGCGCCCAGCATGCCGATCATGTAGCCGTTGTCGGGCGCCGGGGTGGACAGGCCCATCCAGGAGAAGAACTGCAGGGGTGCAAAGAGGGTCAGCGCGGCAAGGACGAGCTGCGAGGCGGCGATGATCCAGAGCAGGGGTTTGAGCATGTGTCTCTCCGTTCAGGTTGGCTCTGGACAGGTTCTGCGCTGGTCGCTATGAAAAGGGAAGTAGTTACAATTTCCATAGCTGAAGAAAGTCTACGCATGGACTGCAACTCCGACTGCCCCGTGGCGCGGGCGCATGAGGTGCTGGGCGGCAAGTGGACGACACTGATCTTCCGTGACCTGATGGGCGGGACACGGCGCTATTCGGAACTGATGCGCAGCCTGGACGGGATCAGCCCGCGGATGCTGGCCGAACGGCTAAAGATGCTCGAGGCCGAGGGGCTGGTCACCCGGACGGTCTTTCCGACCGTGCCGCCTACCACGGAATATGCGCTGACCGAGCTCGGGCGCGGGATGGGACCGGTGATCGAGGCCATGGCCGGCTTTGGTGCGGCATTGCAGGCGCGCCGTTAGGCGATTTGCAGGGTTTCGCTGCGCCCGCCCTGCCGATATACCCCGCGTGGTTTGACGCGTGACTCGGGGGATGCAATGGCCAACGTCGTCGTGGTGGGTGCCCAGTGGGGCGATGAGGGCAAGGGCAAGCTGGTCGACTGGCTGTCCGAGCGCGCCGATGTCATCGCGCGGTTCCAGGGCGGGCACAATGCGGGCCACACGCTGGTCATCGGCAACACGGTCTACAAGCTGTCGCTCCTGCCTTCGGGGATCGTGCGACCGGGCAAGCTGTCGGTGATCGGCAATGGCGTGGTGGTGGACCCCTGGCATCTGGTGGCCGAGATCGAGAAGCTGCGCGGGCAGGGGGTGGAGATCACGCCCGAAAACCTGATGCTGGCCGAGAACGCCAGCCTGATCCTGCCGATCCACGGCGAACTGGACCGGGGCCGCGAGGCGCAGACCAGCGTGGCTAAGATCGGCACCACGGGGCGCGGGATCGGCCCGGCCTACGAGGACAAGGTGGGCCGTCGGGCCATTCGCGTCGCGGATCTGTTCGACGCGGCGACGCTGGAGACCCGGATCGGCCGCCTCCTGACCCATCACAACGCGCTGCGGGCAGGCCTCGGGCTGGATCCGGTGGACGCGCAGGCGCTGAAGGCGCAGCTGCTGGAGATCGCGCCGAAGCTGCAACCCTATGCCGGTCCCGTCTGGAAAGTCCTGAACGAGGCGCGGCGGTCGGGCAAGCGCATCCTGTTCGAAGGCGCGCAGGGGTCGCTCTTGGACATCGACTACGGGACCTATCCCTATGTCACCTCGTCGAACACCATCGCCGGGCAGGCGGCGACCGGCACCGGGCTGGGGCCGACCGCGATCGACTTCGTTCTGGGGATCGTCAAGGCCTATACGACGCGGGTGGGCGAGGGGCCGTTCCCGGCCGAGTTGCACGACGAGGACGGGCAGCGCCTGGGCGAACGGGGGCACGAGTTCGGCACGGTGACGGGCCGCAAGCGGCGGTGCGGGTGGTTCGATGCCGTCCTGGTGCGGCAGACCTGCGCGACCTCCGGGGTCTCGGGAATCGCGCTGACCAAGCTGGATGTCCTTGACGGGTTCAAGACGTTGAAGATCTGCGTCGGCTATGACCTCGACGGCAAACGGATGGACTACCTGCCGATCGCGGCGGAGGAACAGGCCCGCTGCAAGCCGATCTACGAAGAGATGGAAGGCTGGTCGGAAACGACCGCCGGCGCGCGGTCCTGGGCCGATCTGCCGGGCGCGGCCATCAAGTATGTCCGCCGCATCGAGGAGCTGATCCAGTGCCCGGTCGCCCTGCTGTCCACCTCGCCCGAGCGGGACGACACGATCCTCGTGACCGACCCCTTTGCCGATTGAAGCGGGCGCCTATCTTGATGGTGTACCCGCGCATGGCTGGCTGGAGGGGAGGCCCGACATGTCCTTGAGCTACAGGGCCCGCCGGCGCTGGGCACTGGTGATCCTGCTGATCGGCCTGCCCGTCTATGTCGTGGCGGCCGTGACGCTGGTGGGACTGATCGAACGTCCCACCGTCCTGGTCGAGCTGGCGATCTACGTCAGTCTCGGTTTTGCCTGGGCCTTGCCGTTCCGTTTCATCTTCCGCGGCATAGGCCAGGCTGACCCGGATGCCGCCGGCCCCGCCACGGAGAAGACGGACGGGCCGGGCCCATCCGTCTGATTTTCCCGCAGGAGCGGAAGCAACCTTCAGCCGAGGCGGCGGGCCTCGGAAAGATAGGGCGAGGTTTCCGCCAGGCTGTAATGGCCGCGCGTCACCTTCTCGATCCGCCCGGTGCGCAGGAGCGTGCCGAAGCTGCGCAGGCCGTCCTCGCGGCTGACCGGCTTGCCGCCCGCGCTGGCGATCATGCGCCGCATCAGTTGCGGACGGGTGAACTGCGTGCGCTTCTCGACGCAGGTGGCATAGGCCGCAGCGGCTTCAAGCAGTTCGGCCATCGACCTTGCCCCCACCGTCTCGGCAAAGGCGGCAAGGCCGGCCTCGTCGATTTCTGCGCAGTCGTCGGCCAGATCCTCGTCCTCGGCGGCTTCGGCCGGGGTGCCGTAGGACGGCTTTTCCAGCACGATGCTGCGGGCGGGTGCGGCCGAGGCGGCAACCGCGGCGCCGGCGCCGATGGCTCCCGAGAGCCGGCCGGTGCGCAGGGCCACCATCGGCTGGCCAGCGGGACCGGCCGGTGCGATCCCCGGGGCTGCCGGCGCCAGCGAGGGAGCGGCGGCAGGGGCAGG
>JBKBVC010000335.1:0-3058 GCA_046289805.1 Tabrizicola sp. | reverse complement strand
TCGAACCAGTCGAGCGGCTTCACCAGCTCTCCCGCCGCCAGCATCTTCAACTTTTCCCAGATTTGCGGCTCGGGAAGGAAGGGCGCGAGGCCCAGCGTCAAGGCGGCAAGGATCAGGATCGTCAGCGGGATCTGGTCGAGAAGGGCCATGGGCAGGGGTCCGGTTCGGTCTGGCCGCGCCGGGCGCGCGGAATTGCAGATGGACAGGCTATCCCTTGTGGCGTCCGGCCACCAGCCGGAAGGTTACGGTCATTCCGTCGCACGGGACGCCACTACCATGCGCACCGGCACGGTCCGTCTCTTCATCGACTGTGGGGAAAGGCTGGCGCGGTGGACGGGGCTCGAACCCGCGACCCCCGGCGTGACAGGCCGGTACTCTAACCGACTGAGCTACCACCGCGCGTGGCGGGTCAGATAGTCGGTCGCGCGGGGGGCGTCAAGCGGGAATGGTGCCGGCATCGCCGCCTTGCTCCGCAGGGCCGGACCCGAGGCCCGCCGATGTCATCCCTCCGTCCCGATGACCTGGCGCGATGACGGGGGGCGATCATCCCCGCAATCCTCCGGACCAATGATGCAACCGCAACCCGTAGCGCCCGCAGGATCCCCGGCGCTGGCCCACCGGACAGGGCGGAGGTCAAGCCTACCCCGCAGCACCGCTCGCGCGCCGTCACGTCTCGCGCGGACGAGAGAGGGGGCTCGAAGAAAGGGGTTAAGAAACCCCTAACGTCCGCGATCAAGGCATTGAAATCATGTCGAAATCAGAAAATGTCCACCGTGGACACCTGCTGGCGTGATCGACCGTTTGGGAAGGCTGGCGCGGTGGACGGGGCTCGAACCCGCGACCCCCGGCGTGACAGGCCGGTACTCTAACCGACTGAGCTACCACCGCGCGCTGCGGGGGGGATAGACGGTCTGCCCGGAGGCGTCAATGGGGGAAGCGCGGGTTTTTCACTGCTCCGGGGCCGGGATGAACTCGTGGTCGTCGCCGGGAGGCAGGGAGAAGCGGCCGTGCATCCAGTCGCCCGCCCGCCAGGCCTCTTTCGCGGCCTCGATCTTCTCGCGGCTGGAGGCGACGAAGTTCCACCAGATGAAGCGGGGACCGTCCATCGTTGCGCCGCCCAGCAGCATCACCCGGGCGCCCTGCGATCCCGCCCGGACCGAGACCGGGTCGCCGGGGCGAAAGGTCAGCATCCGGCCGGCCTCGAAGGTCTGGCCCGCGCAGGACACCTCGCCGTCGAGGATGTAGACGCCCCGGTCCTCGTGGTCGTCCGGCAGCGGGATCGCCGCGCCGGGGGCGAGGCGGGCGTCGGCGTAGAAGACCTCGGAGGGCATCTCGAGCCCCACCCTCTCGCCCCAGGCATGGCCGAGGATCAGCCGGACCTGTTTCCCTTCGCCGTCGAGGAGCGGGAGGTTGTCCTTCCCGACATGGGCGAAGGCCGCGGCGTCTTCCTCGCGGTCCTTCGGCAGGGCGAGCCAGGTCTGCAGGCCCAGCATCGACATCGGCTGGCGCCGGGCCTCGCCGTCGGTGCGTTCGGAATGGGTGATCCCCTGCCCCGCCAGCATCCAGTTGACCGCGCCCGGTTCGATCCAGGCGTCGGTCCCGAGGCTGTCGCGGTGGTGCAGGCGCCCCCTCATCAGGTAGGTGACGGTCCCGAGGCCGATGTGGGGGTGGGGGCGGACGTCGATGCCCTGCCCGGTCAGGAACTCGGCCGGGCCCATCTGGTCGAAGAAGATGAAAGGGCCGACCATCTGCCGCCGGGCCGAGGGCAGCGCGCGGCGGACCTCGAACCCGCCGAGGTCGCGGGCACGGGGGACGATGACGGTCTCGATGGCGTCGACCTGGGTACCGATCGGGATCGAGGGGTCGAGAAGCGGGTTCCACATGGGCTGTCTCCTTTGGGTGGAAAGGTAGCCTCCGGAGGGGGAATTTCATCCCGAACGGGCCGCGCGGGGCCTGTGCGGGGGTGAACAGGCGGGAGTGCCCACGGTGGGCAATCGAAGCTTTCCATTTTAAATCAAAGGTCTGTCTGATGGCCTTAGGAGAATCTTAACCTCTGTCCGCAAGGGTGCTCCACGGGCCTGTCGCGGACTTCATCGCTTCTGGCCAAAGCAGCGCCGAAGAGAAGCCGAAGGCGCAAGAAGAGACTTCACACAACGCTTGAATTGCACGACCGGATAATATCCGATGGTCCGGGAGAATCGCGAGGAGGTGGCGCGTGACGGTCCGGACCGAGTTTCCCGAAGCGATCACCGAGATCGAGGACCTGGGCATCCCCCTTCCCGACGGCACCCGCCTGTCGGCCCGGATCTGGCTGCCGAAGGATGCGCATAGCCGTCCCGTCCCGGCGGTGCTGGAATACATTCCCTACCGCAAGCGCGACGGGACCCTGCCCCGGGACGAGCTGATGCACCCCTATGTCGCCGGCCACGGCTATGCCTGCGTCCGGGTGGACATCCGGGGCAATGGCGACAGCGACGGGCTGATGGAGGACGAATACTCGGCACAGGAGTTGCAGGACGCCTGCGACGTGATCGCCTGGCTGGCCCGCCAACCCTGGTGCTCGGGCAGCGTGGGGATGATGGGCAAGAGTTGGGGCGGCTTCAACTGCCTCCAGACGGCCTTCCTGCAACCGCCCGCGCTGAAGGCCGTCATCAGCGTCTATTCCACCACGGACCGTTTCGCCGACGACATCCATTTCAAGGGCGGCGCGCTCCTGGGCGAGAATTTCGGCTGGGGGTCGGTGATGCTGTCCTATTCCTCGCGTCCGCCCGACCCGATCTTGCGCAACGACTGGCGCGAGACCTGGCTGCGGCGGCTGGAGAACCAGCCCTTCCATGCTCCCTGCTGGGCCGCGCACCAGACGCGGGACGCCTACTGGAAGCACGGGTCGATCTGCGAGGACTGGGACCGGATGACAGTGCCGATCCTGTCGATCGGTGGCTGGAACGACAATTACATGAATACGGTCGCGCATCTGATGGAGAAGGCGCGCGGTCCGGTGAAGGGGATCATCGGGCCCTGGGTGCACCAGTATCCGCACACGGCAGTGCCGGGGCCG
>JBKBVC010000334.1:0-3065 GCA_046289805.1 Tabrizicola sp. | reverse complement strand
CAAAACCCACTAGAAACTGGGTATCTGGCAAGGGTCTGCGTTTGCCTGACGAGGCCCTTACTAGATATGGTGGGACAGGAGCGAAAGCCTGTAAAGCGATTTCTTGCGAAAATAACTGTGGAAAAGCGAATTTCCGTCCGAGGAGAGTCTGGAGAGTCAAGGGCTTGCCACTGAAGGCGAGCCGGAACTCCCGCGCGACACGCCTGGGCAGAAAAATGCCCCCGCGCGCGGGGTGCACGGGGGCTTGTCGGAACAGGTCCTGGCTGTTCAGGGGACGGACAGCCCGGACCGGGGCGATGGGGACAGATCGCATCTCCGGACGAGCTCACCCTAGGGTCGAGCTGAATCGGGAATGTGACAGACCTCGCGGCCCGGGCAAGAAAGCTGTGGATTACTTGCGGCGCGACCGGATCATTCCGGTGATGTCGAACACCCGTTCAAGAATGGGTTCGGCGATGGCTGCGGCCCGGTCGGCCCCGTCGCCGAGGATGCGGTCAATCTCGGCCGGGTCCGCCATCAGGCGGTTCATCTCGGCGGTGATGGGCGACAGCTTGGCCACGGCAAGGTCCGCGAGGGCAGGCTTGAACGTGCCGAACTGCGCCCCGGCAAAGTCGCGCACCACCTGTTCCACGCTGTGCCCAGCCAATGCCGCATAGATGTTCACGAGGTTCCGTGCCTCGGGCCGGTCCTTCAGCCCCTCGGCGGTTTCGGGCAGCGGATCGGGGTCGGTCTTGGCCTTGCGGATCTTCTGCGCGATCATGTCGGCGCTGTCGGTCAGGTTGATCCGGCTCTGGTCCGACGGGTCGGACTTGGACATCTTCTTCGTCCCGTCGCGCAAGCTCATGACTCGGGTGGCGGCGCCCTCGATCAGGGGTTCGACCACCGGGAAGAAGTCCACGCCATAGTCGTTGTTGAACTTGATCGCGATGTCGCGGGTCAGCTCCAGGTGCTGCTTCTGGTCCTCGCCCACCGGGACCATGGTCGCGTGATAGACAAGGATGTCGGCCGCCATCAGCGAGGGATAGGCGAAGAGGCCCAGGCTCGCGGCCTCGGCGTTCTTGCCGGCCTTGTCCTTCCACTGGGTCATCCGGCTCATCCAGCCCATGCGGGCGATGCAGTTGAAGATCCAGCCGAGTTCCGCATGGGCGGAAACCTGGCTCTGATTGAACAGGATCGAGCGTTTCGGGTCGATCCCCGCCGCGATGAAGGCGGCCGCGCCCTCGCGGGTCTGCTGGCGCAGCTTCGCGGGATCCTGCCAGACGGTGATCGCGTGCAGGTCCACGAGGCAATAGATCGTCTCGATCCCCTCGTCCTGCTTTTCGACAAAGCGTTTCAGCGCGCCGAGATAGTTGCCCAGCGTCAGCCCGCCCGAGGGCTGGATGCCCGAGAAGATGCGGGGCTTGAAGCCTTTCGGCGTTTGGACCGCCGAAGCCTGCGAAGTCATGGGAAAGCTCCGTCTGGATAAACCGTGCGGACCCGCGTAATCCAAGGGCAGACAGGCGTCAATCGGACAGGCGGAAAGGCAGGACATGGATCAGGATTTGCACGCACCCCCCCTGAACCCCCTGCCCTGGATCGTCTGGGCGCTGGCCCTGCCGGTGATCGCGATGGAGCTGGTCCTGTCGCTGGCCGAGGCCGGGCTGGTCGGCGGTGCGCAGGGCGTGGGCTGGCGGTTGCAGGCGGTGGAACGCTTCGGCATGTTCCCCGAGCTTCTGAAGCTGCAATGGGAAACCGGTGGCCACCCGGCCAGTGAGCTGCACCGCCTGGTCAGTTACGGCCTGGTGCACGGCAGCATGACCCATGCGCTGTTTGCCGTGGTCATGCTGCTGGCGCTTGGCAAATGGGTGGGCGAGGTGTTCCGCTGGTGGGCGGTGCTGGCGGTGGTGCTGGGATCGGCGGCGGTGGGGGCTCTGGCCTATGGCCTGCTGGTGCCGGGCATCCGCGCGCCGCTGATCGGGGCCTATCCGGCGGTTTACGGGCTGATCGGGGCCTTCACCTTCATGATCTTCACCAACCTGTCGCGGGTGGGCGCGAACAAGTGGCGCGCCTTTTCGCTGATCGGGTTCCTCTTGTTCTTCCAGTTCGTCTTCGGGATGCTGTTCGGCGGCGGCTGGGACTGGGTGGCCGATGTCGCGGGCTTTGCCGCCGGGTTCCTTCTTTCGGTCGTGGTCAGCCCCGGAGGGTTCGGCCGGGTGCTGGCCAAGATCCGTCAGCGCTGAGGCCGGAGCGCCCTGAGGTCCGACAGGTGCACGGCCTTCAGGGCAAGGGCGGCGCTGGCATAGCTGGCCATGCCGATCCCGATGAGAAGCACAAGGCCCAGGATCCGCCAGCCGCGATCCGCCAGCATCGGCTGCAAGAGGCCCCAGCCGACCCAGAGCGTCGCCCCCATCAGGGCCGAGGCCAGCGCGATCCGCCAGAGGCGCGACCGGAAGCGGGCGTCGAAGCGCGTCTCCTCGCCCAGGCGCCGCGCCCCCCACCAGAGTTGGCCGACCATGACCCAGGCCGACAGCGTGGTGGCCCAGGCGGCGGCGGAAAAGCCGATCCAGGGCATCAGGCCGAAGGCGAGGGCCGCGTTCAGCACCATGGACCAGACGGCATAGCGGAAGGGGCTGCGCGTGTCCTCGCGGGCGTAGAACAGCGGTTGCAGGGCCTTTTGCAGCACAAAGGCGGGGAGACCAAGCCCGTAGATCGCCAGGGCAAGGGCGGTTGCGGCGGTGTCCTCGGCCCCGAAGGCGCCGCGCTGATAGAGAACCTCGGTGATCGGCAGGGCGATCACGACCAGCGCCACGGCGGCGGGCAGGGTCAGGAGAAGCGCGAACTCCGTGCCCCGGTTGAAGGCGTCGCGCCCGCCCGCGCTGTCGCCGGCCTGAAGCCGCCGGGACAGTTCGGGCAGAAGCACCGTGCCCACCGCGATCGCCACCACGCCCAGCGGCAGCTGGTAAAGCCGGTCGGCATAGACCAGCCAGGAGATCGCGCCCTCGGTCCCCGAAGCGACCTGCCGCGAGACCAGAAGGTTGATCTGCACCACCCCGCCGACCAGCAGCGCCGGCCCCATGTTCACCATC